>URUC01000017.1 GCA_900550965.1 uncultured Collinsella sp.
GGACAGCCGAAAATGGACCCGCCCCATGATTCGGGCAGCCCGTTTTGTCCTGGACCAAGGGGCAGTGGTCAAAAAGGGCCAAATATGAGTACTGTCACCAAATTAGTAGCATCGATTTTCCGGTCCAGAGCAGCAAAATCGCCTTGTTTGGAGCCCGATCGCGACTCTGAAGAACGAAAATCGATGCACTTTTGGCCTCTGGCACCGATTTTTGAGGCCATTTGGCTGCCACCAAACTGGTAACAGTACTCATATTTGGCCCTTTTTGACCACCGGGTTTCCGGCAGGCCCCAAAAGCGGGTCCGAATCGCTCGATCCGGGCCCGCTGGGGGTAGCGAGCACAATCGAGGTGTAAGCAGCAAGAGAGGGCCATCGCCTAGAATCGTCAGCGCCTAGATATTCAACGAGAGGAAAGACAATGGTCCGCAGCGACATGCTACCCCAGCCGGACCGGGGGCTCGGCCTCGACCGGCCCCAGACCGAGGCATTTCACCGACGAGTTCAAGAGGAAGATAGTCGATCTCCACAACGCCGGAAAGCCCAGGCGCGAGGCCATGGACGAGTGCGACCTCGACAAGAGCACCGTGGAGAGGCGGGTCAAGTCGATAAACGAGACCGGCTCGCCGCGCGCCGCCGACAACCGCACGCCCGAGTAGAACCGGATCCTGGAGCCCGAGCGCGAGAACCGCAGGCTCCGGATGGAGGTCGACGTCTTAAGACGAGCGGCGCCAGCATACGCTCGGAAGTCAGGGCCATGGCGGCCAACGGGGGGGCCGCTGCCCCATATCGGCGCAGCGCTGGCATCGAGGCCTTCTGACCTGTGTCAAGATTTCGGACACGCAAGCTCGAGAAATCAAGCGGCCATAGGCATGGCCTCGAGCTTGGGCTCGGTTCTCTCGAAGAAGGCCGCCATGGCCTCGGCCGGCACCTTGTAGCCGATCGTCGAGCGGGGCCTTCGGCGGTTGTAGTACGCCTCGATGAACTCGACCACCGCGTGCTTGGCGGAATCCCTGGTCGGGAAGCTGCGCCTGTAGTACATCTCGTTCTTCAGCATGGCGAGGAACGACTCGGCCACCGCGTTGTCGTGGCAGTTGCCGGCGCGGCTGCAGGACAGCCGCACGTCGTTGTCGCGCGCCCATTCGGCCAGAAGCCTGCTGGTGTACTGGGCGCCGCGGTCGGCGTGGAATATCGCGTTGCCGGCCACGTAGCCGCGCGATTTGGCCGACGCCAGCGCCGAAACCACGATGTCGGCGGTCATGCGCTCGGAGAGCGACCAGCCCACCACCATGCGGGTGTTGAGGTCGATGACCGTCGACAGGTACAGCCATCCCTCGCCGGTGCGCAGGTAGGTGATGTCGCCCACGAGCTTGCAGGTTGGAACGGGACTGGTGAAGTCGCGGCGCACCAGGTCGGGCCGGGGCCTGGCCTTCGGGTCGGGGATGGTGGTGCGCTTCCTGGCGTTGGGCGTGCAGCCGCGTATTCCCAGCTCGCGCATCAGCTTGCGCACCCTGTACAGGGTCAATCCGGAGAACTCGCCGGGCAGGAAGCATTTCACGAACCGGAAGCCGAACCTGCGGTCCGACTCCAGCCACACGCGCCGGACCGCCTCGCGCTCGGCCGACCAGTCTTCTCGCGGGCAGCCGTTGGAGAGCCACGAGTAGAAGCCCGATCGGCTCACGCCGAGCACGCGGGCCATCATTTTCACCGGGAATTCGGCCTTCTCCGCCAACATCATCCGGTAGCATGCGGCTACGCCTGGCTTTTGGCGAAGAAGGCCGCGGCTTTTTTCAAGAAGGCGTTCTCCATCTCGAGCTCGCGTATGCGCCTTTTCGCCTCGCGAAGCTCGCGGTCCTCGGCCTTGGGGTCGGGCCCGCCGGCAAGCTCGCGCCGGCGGCTCTGCACCCACTTGTTCACGGTCTTGGAATTCAGGCCCAGTTCTGCGCAGCATTCCGTTATCGGCCTGCCCGTCGAGATGATGTAGTCGGCGGTCTCGCGCCTGAACTCGTCGGTGTACTTGGCGGCTGGGTTGGACATAGCATACCGTCCTCTCGGTCGTCGATGAATGCATTCTAAAGGATTGGGCCTCTAGCATGCGTGTCCGAAAAGACGATACAGGTCAGACAACCCAATCAGACGTCGTCTCGAGCACGTCCTCTGCACGGTCGAGCGTGCTTCTGGCCTTGGCACCCTGTTTGAACCACGAGCGCAGGTCCTCGAGCGTGCTGCCCGCTGCGTACACCTTGATTTTGCGACCGCCTTTCGTGGTCACCGTGCAACGGTCGCCGCTCTCGCTATCCTCGTGCGCCGTGACCTTCTTGAGATAATCGCGGCGGAACGCCACGACGCGGGCGTTGCTGATCTCGATGAACCAATCGTCGTCGACAAGCGAGGTGCCCGTGGCACCTCGGCTCGCCATCTCCTCGGCGAAGGAGAAACCGAGTTCGCGCTCCTGTCTGCCGATCTCGTAGATACCACGGGCGGGCATGCTGAGCATGAGCAGAGGCAGGAGTCCCCCTATGAACAGGAAGAGGCATGGGACGAGCAGGAGCAGACGAGCACCGGCGTCGGTGAAAACAGCCATGAAGGCGATCACGAGCGAGAAGACGAGCGCCATACCGTTGAAAACAATCGTCAACGGCTTGATGGCAGACCAACACAGACCCGCCTTGGTCATCGGGCCGTCAACAGCGTCCGAGACCTCGATGCCCTCTTCCTCCAGACGGGCGAGGAGGTTGAGCGAGCACACCCCCTCGAGGCTTATCGAGCAGAACTTCCGGTCGCCCTCGAACAGGTCGATCCTCATCATCTGCGTGTGAAGCGTTGCACGGGTGATGTTGCCAAACGTCGTCTCCTTGCGGATGCCGAAGGCGTTACGCGAGAGAATTCGCTCACCGTCCACGTCGATGCGCGGGATGCTCAGCAGGGCCCAGATGGCCATGCCCGCGAGCGCCATGGCGTGACCGAACCACACAAGTTCGTGGTCCCACTCGCCCAACGAGACGCCCTGCCAGACGTAGACACCCAGCATGAGCAGTTCGAACGCGACGGCGCAGCAGGCGATGATCGTGCGAATGGCAGCGGGCATGCGCACCGTGAAGCGATCGAGGCTGTCCGTCGCCTCACTGCGCTCGCGCGCGCCGCGACGGGCGACCCATGCAGTGAGCGGACCGACGATGAACACCACCATCGCCACGCGCAGGAACGATTCGAGTATGTCGCCCATATTAACCACCATCCCAATAGAAAACGTGAATTTGGGAGACTATAGCAGAGCGAAGCGATCTGCACGGCATCGTCCGGGTGTTTTCGGCATACGGTGGAAGCTGGTGGGGGTCGGCGCCGTAACCGGATGCGCATTCGGCCTCGCCAATGCCGTCGGCGGCGAGCTTTTCGCCCGACAGGCCTATCCACTCGTCGTGCATCTGCCGCTTGTCGTCTACCTGTGCGTACGCTATCGCCTGAGTCCGCTGCTCGCCATCCTGGGCGTTACCAGCGCCTACCTGAGCTGCCAGTTTAGCAACTGGATGGGCATCGCCGCATTCGCTGCCACCGATTCGCAAATCGCATATTACGCGGCGCGCATCATCACGACGCTCGGCGTCTTTGCGATCTTGCTGCATTGGGCCAGAGACATCGGTCCGCGCCTGGCGGCCAAAAGCCCCACCGAGTTGGAGATTCTGCTCATCCTGCCGCTCGTCTACTACATCTTCGACTACGCCACCAACGTCTATACCACGCTCTTCCACTCGGGCTCGGTAGTAACCGTTGAGTTTTTGGCGTTCGCCCTCTGCGCGTTCTACCTTATGTTTCTTGCCGTCTACCTTCGCGAATACGAGGCAAAGGAAATCGCCGAGCGCGAGCGCTGGATGCTCGCGACCCGCGACAGCGCGGCCATCAAAGAGCTCGAAGCCTGGCGCCAGTCCGGACGCGAGCTCTCGGTTCTCCGTCACGACATGCGCCACTACCTGCGCGGTCTAGCGGCCCTGATCGAAGAGGGTCACACCGATGAGGCACTCGAGCGCATCGACGCGCTCTGCGAGACCAACGACCGCACCGCCGTGCGCCGCTACTGCGCCAACGAAACGGTCAACATTGCGCTCTCGTCGCTTTCCGCGGACATCAACGCGCACGGCATCACCGCCGACCTGCACGCCGCCGTGCCCGAAACCGTCCACGTGGGCGATGTCGATCTATTCAGTGTGGTATCGAACGCCCTGGACAATGCCATCGCCGCGGCGAGCGCCGCCCCCGAAGGCAAGCGGTTTGTCGACCTGGACCTTCGCTACGAAGACGGTCAGCTTCTATTGCTGGTTTCCAACACGTTTGGCCGTGCGCCGCACATGGTCGACGGCATGCCCGTGGCTCAGCACACTGGGCACGGCTTTGGCACCAAGAGCATTATGCTTGCCGTCGAGCGCATGAACGGCAACTGCCAGTTCCGCATTAACGGCGACCGGTTTGAGCTGCGCGCCGTGATGTAGGGGCTGCCGCCAACCTCGCTACAGCGGTGCAGCCGCCGGGGTCAGCTGCTTAATGTAGGCCCACATGCGCTGCTTGGCGGCCTTGTCGGTGAGCGCCGCCTCAAAACCGTCGAGCGCCAGCACGCGGCGCCCCTGCACATGGGCGACCAGGCCGGGCTTGAGCATGGCGGTGTCAAAGTCATCAATTGCCACAAGCATATCGGCATAGGTCTCGCGCATGACATCGGCCGCACTGTTGTCCAGCAGCAGCACCGCCTCGGGGTCCAAGGTCTCCAGCGCCTCGCGGAACAGGTCGCACGTCAGGGCCTCGCCCGCCGCGACCGCTCCGTCGCCCGCGCCGGCGACGCTTGCCAGCACACAAAAATCCTCGGGGGCATATCCGATGGCACCGAGCGCCTTGCGCAACGCGGCGCCATCCGCGCCGGCGGCCAGCTCGCCGCCCGAGCACTCGGCTTCATCCAAATCGCCTTTGACCAGCACAATCGGCGAGCACGCGTTGCCCGCGATACGCACACCGCGATCTGCAAGCGACGCGAGCTCCTGCTCGGTCGCCTGAGCGATGGCTTCTTTTTTCTGGCTTTGTGACGTGGGCATGCGCTCTCCAATCGTTTGCGTGCCCACCATTATATAAAAGAGCCGCCCGCGAGTGGTTGCTTTGCGGGCCGCTGGGTATAAGCACGGTCGTACTGAGTTTTACGCGGCCGAGCCGCGTCGTATTATGGAGGTCACCATGGCTGACATTAAGCAGATTACCCCCGAGAACTTCGGCGCTGTCGTCAACGATAGCCTGCCCGTACTGGTTGATTTTTGGGCCCCGTGGTGCGGCCCCTGCCGCTCGCTCTCGCCCATCGTAGACGAGGTTGCCGACGAGCTGGCCGGCAAGTTGGCTGTGGCCAAGTGCAACGTCGACGACAACCAGGACCTGGCCATGAAGTATGGCGTCATGAGCATCCCCACGCTGATTGTGTTTAAGAACGGCGAGGAGATCGACCGCTCGGTCGGCGCTCTGCCCAAGGCGAGGCTGCAGGCGCTGCTGGAGAAGCATCTGTAATACGCTTGTTACTTACCCGCCGTCCATGAGCGGTTTTGTACCGCTCGCCGGACTGCCGGGTGCGGCGCGTGCGACCACGGATAGTATGGTAGTCACAAACAGCCCCCAGTGAACGGGTGCGAGTCGCACAGACTCGCACCCGTTTAATATGAGAAAGCCATTGTCAATAGGCGTGTTTGTTCGAGCCCGGTTTTAAACCGGGCTTTTTCGTTTCCCGTCGGGAGGGCCCGCGCACGTTGCACGTTTAGTCGACGCTTGCCTGGCAAGCTAATATCCGCGGGCTCTTGCGGGCGCGCTGCCGGCGGTCAGCCCGGTATGTCCGCGCACCCCACCGCATTTCGATTCTCCGTCCGGCGCGCTCGTCCGAAACCAGTCTTGTTCACGGGCGCGGCCCTTGGGCTGCCCAAAAAGGGCTCGTGAACGCGCGCCGGCGATGCGTCGAGGCGCGGGCCCTCCCGGCGGGAGGCTTGTTGTCCGACGGGGTCAGCCGAGGGTCCCCTCCGCCCGGCGCCCGATCTCCCAGACCCAGCAGGCGAGCTCGCGCGCGACGGCGGCGTTTGCCTTGCACGAGCTCTTGCCCGCCGCCGCCAGCGCCTCGCGGCGGCGGCAGAGCCTGGCGGTGCAGTCGTCGGCGCGCGCCCGGATCGCCGCGGGGACGTCCGCGCCGGGCGCCGGGGCCTTCGGGCGGGGCGTGCACGTCAGGTAGTGCCACGCCGACTCCACCAGTGCCGTCCTGGCGAGCCGGTTGCCCGTCTTGGTTATCCCGCCGCGCCGCTCGGTCTCGCCGCTCGAGCGCTCCGACGGGACCAGCCCGCACCAGCTCGCGAAGGCCGGGGCCGTCCGGAACCTCGTGAAGGAGCCCGCCTCGGCTGCGAGCCTGAAGGCCGTCAGGGTGTCGATTCCCTTGATGCAGGAGAGCGCCTCGACGGCCGGGCGCCACCGGTCGGTCCGGGCGAGGGCGAGCACCTTCTTCTCGAGCTGCCGGCGGTCCGACTCCGCGCACCTCGCGGCCGTGA
Source organism: uncultured Collinsella sp. (assembly GCA_900550965.1). GTDB lineage: Bacteria > Actinomycetota > Coriobacteriia > Coriobacteriales > Coriobacteriaceae > Collinsella. The sequence continues at coordinate 6,549 of URUC01000017.1, forward strand.
CGTAGTACTCGAGCACGTCGCGCTGGGGCCCCTCGAGCCTGATCCCGGATATCCACCTCCAGTGGGCGCGCGTCCAGGATCCCTTCCTCGTCCCGTCGGCGTTGCGCTCGTCCCAGACGTGGCCCAGCCTGATCAGGAACATGTTGAGGCGCTGCCTGGCGCGGCGGTACTCCACCGTGGCGTCGTCGAGGGCGCGGTCGAGGTCCCGGGCGGCCTCGACGGCCGCATCGGGCAGCGGGACCTCCACGATGTTGTGGGTGGCGAGCATGCGGGCGATGAACTCGGCGTCGCGCCGGTCGTTCTTGCGGCGCGCGTCCGCCGCCGGCCTCTGCATCCTGGAGACGGCGGCCACGGCGCAGTCGAGGCCGAGCGCGCGCAGCTCGCGCGCCATGTGGAAGCCGGTGGGGCCGCTCTCGTAGCAGGCCCTGGGCTCCTCGAACCCGAGGGCCCACTCCGCGATCTCGGCGGCGTCCGTCCCGAAGTCACGGTGCACCACCTCGCCGGTGAAGGGGTTGAACGCCGCGGCGGCGACCGATCGCGCGTGGACGTCCAGGCCGATGGAGGTAACATGGGGCATGGGAAGCCTCCTCCCCGCAGGTGCGGTAAGGGCTACCGCACGGGCCGATACTCAAAGCCCATTGTGGCATCCCGAGCCCGCGGAAAGAAGCTGCGCCGCGGGGGAGGCGACCCAAATGGCTTTCTCATATCGTCTTCTTATGCAGTGGCGCGCAGAGCGGGCGTAGTAAAATCTGAACCGCCGGATTACCGCCTACACAAGGAGATTTCCCATGCATGATGTTGGAATGAACATGAGCCAGCTTGCCATGAGCGTCAAGCAGGTCGACGACACCATCGAGCTCGCTCACGAGTGGAGCCATCAGCTGCTGCATGCGACCGAGAATTTTGACATGGAGCGCATCGGCGCCAAGCTCGAGGCAGCCATGACCGCGCTGCACGAGGCCCACGACGCACTCGAGGGCTACGAAGAGGCCATCGAGGCCGACCACAACTCCGTCGGCTCCGTGAAGCTGGTGTAACGTGGCCGAACACGAGCACGGCTGCGGGTACGAGCACGAGCATCCGCACGGGGCGGACGGCGACGCGGGCTGCCGCTGTAGTGGCTCCGGCTCCGAGCTGGTCCGTTTTTCGGTCACCGCGCCTGACGACCTGCTGCGCCGTTTTGACGAACAGATCGCGCGCCGCGGCGACGTGGCCAACCGCTCCGAGGCAGTCCGCGATTTGATTCGCGCCTCGATCGCCAAAGAGCAGATGCGCACGCCCGATGAGCACGTTATCGGGTCGCTCACCATGATCTACGACCATCACACAGGCGACCTGACACGCCGCCTGGATGAGGTGCAGCACGACTACACCGACGAAATCGTATCGACGATGCACGTGCATCTGGATCACCACAACTGTCTGGAGATTCTGGCGCTCAAGGGTCGCGGCGAGCGCGTCTACGAACTAGCCGACCGACTGCTGGGCCTGCGCGGCGTTAAGCACGGCGAGCTCACCTGCGCCGCCACCAAGCAAAGCCTGGGGCTATAGCGCACCTGCCAAAAAGGGACAGGTTTGTTGTGGCAGGTTTAGAAGTTTTACCGACCAAAATAAACCTGTCCCTTTTTGGTCGGTTTTGATGAGGGGTGTCGCATGCGGCATGTGCATATTCATGTGACGGGCATTGTGCAGGGCGTTGGCATGCGACCGTTTGTGTATCGCGAGGCTATGGCGCATGGCATTTGCGGCTGGGTGCTCAATGCGGGCGACGGCGTGCACATCGAAGCGCATGCTCTGGCCGATGCGCTCGATGCTTTTGTTGACGCGCTTTCTGAGCATGCGCCTGCGGCAGCCCGCGTAGAGCATGTCGAGGTTGTGGACCTGGCAGCCAACGGTTGGGATGCCGACGATGAGCGGGCCTTTCGTATCGTAGCGTCGCAGGATCAGACCGTGCACACGACGCTCATCTCTCCCGATATCGCCACCTGTGACGACTGCCTGCGCGAACTGTTCGACCCCACCGACCGACGCTATCACTACCCCTTTATCAACTGCACTAACTGCGGGCCGCGCTTTACCATCATCCGCTCGCTGCCTTACGATCGAGCGGCCACCTCGATGGATTGTTTTCCCATGTGTCCCGAGTGCGCCGCGGAGTATGCCGACCCACTCGACCGGCGTTTTCACGCGCAGCCCGATGCCTGCTTTGATTGCGGGCCGCATATTACGTGGAGCGAGGCTGTGAACGGCAATGCGTGCGGGAATTCGTCCGCGACACCGGCCGTCGGTACCACACGCGAGGCCAGCGACGCTATCATCGAGCGCTGCGTTGAGCTGCTGGCCGACGGTGGCATCGTCGCCATCAAGGGTCTGGGCGGATTTCACTTGGCATGCGACGCCTCCAACGAGCAGGCGGTAGCCGAGCTTCGCCGCCGCAAACGCCGCAGCAACAAACCGCTTGCCGTTATGGTGCGCGACCTTGCCGACGTTGAACGCCTGTGCCATGTCAACGACATTGAGCGCGGCTTGCTGGCCGGCAGCATTCGCCCCATTGTGCTGCTGCGCCGACGTGCCGCTTGCGAGAGCGGCGGCTCCCCCGACGCCCTCGCGCTCGCGCATTCCGTCGCGCACGACCTTCCCGAGCTCGGTGTCATGCTCCCCTACACCCCGCTTCAGCATCTGTTGCTTGCCGCGGCAGAAACCCGCGGCATGCACGCGCTCGTCATGACCAGCGGAAATCTGAACGAAGAACCCATCGAGACCGACGACGACCTTGCCTGGGAACGCCTCGTTGCCGCCGGCATCGCCGACGCGTTGCTCGGTAACGACCGCGCGATCCTCTCGCGCTACGACGACTCTTTGGTACGCGTGGTCGACGGCGCTGTTATGCCCGTTCGCCGCGCTCGCGGATATGCACCCCAGCCGCTGCCGTTGCCGGCGCTCGACGGCACTCCGTCCTGCGTGCTCGCCTGTGGGCCACAACAAAAAGCCACGATTGCACTCACGCGTGAAGGGACGAACGGCGAGACAACCTGTTTTGTGTCGCAGCATATCGGCGATGTTGAAAACGGCGAGACCTTCGATGCCTGGAACGCCGCGCGCACGCGCTTGGAAGATCTCTTTGACTTGGCACCCGCCGCCTTGGCCTGCGATGTACACCCCAGTTATCTATCGGGTCAGTGGGCGCGCGAGCAGGCACGGGAGCACAATCTGCCGCTTATCGAAGTCCAGCACCATCATGCGCACATCGCGAGCGTGATGGCAGAAGCGATTGTCACAGGCCAGCTTGCGCCCGAGGCGCGCGTCCTCGGCATTGCCTTCGATGGCACGGGCGCCGGCACCGATGGCACCATATGGGGCGGCGAGTTTCTTGTCGCTGGCCTTGCTGACTTTGAGCGCGCAGCGCATCTGCGCACTTGGGCCCTACCCGGTGGCGTAGCGTCCGTACGCGACGCCCGCCGCAACGCCTTTGCCCTGCTCAGTGAGCTCGGCCTGCTCGAGCACCCAGGTGCCGCTCGGCTTTTGGACAGCCTCGACGAGCAAACGCGCCGCGTGACAGCCACCATGATCGAGCGCGGCATCAACAGCCCGCGTACCAGCAGCATGGGGCGTCTCTTTGATGCCGCGGCAGCAATTCTGGGCATCTGCGACAAGGCAACCTACGAGGGCGAACCCGCCATAGAACTCGAAGCCGCCGCCTGGCGCGCGCTCAGCAGTGAAAGTGCCTGCCTCACCGGCAATATAGCCGGCTTTTCCGTAACCGAATCATCCCGTCCGGACGCCCACCATGTTCTAAACTCCAGATCGCTTATTGAGGCGCTTTTGGAGGGAATCAGGGCCGGCGCTGCGGCCTACAGGCTCGCGCTCGATTTCCATATCGCCATCGCGCGCTCTTCGGCACGAATCGCACGCGAAATCTGCGCGCGCGAAAGCATCGATACCGTCGCGCTCTCGGGCGGCGTGTTCATGAACCGACTTTTGCTTCAGCTCCTTACCCACGAACTCAAAGACGCCGGTCTTGCCGTCTTGGTCCCCCACTCCGTGCCCGTCAACGACGGCTGCATCGCCTACGGTCAGGCCGCCATCGCTCGCGCTCGCCTTGCGCAGACAGCATCGCGATAGGCCGTTTTGCCAGCCTGCGCGCCGCCGTCTCACAGGTGTAACGCGTTTGCTCGTGACTTCCGCGAGCGCTACCATCAACTGATGGGTAATTAGGCGCCTATCCAGCGCAAAACGTATAAAAGGGGAACATTATGTGCCTTGCCGTTCCCGGTAAAGTGGTCAAACGCGACGACGACCTTAAGGCGACCGTCGACATGATGGGCATCGAGCGCCCCGTTTCGCTGCGCCTCGTGCCGACGGCACAGGTAGGCGACTATATTCTCGTGCACGCCGGCTTTGGCATTCAGATTGTCGACGAGCAGGAAGCCCAAGAGACGCTCGAGCTCGTCAATACCATGACCGAACTGGTCGAAGAAGACCAGCTGGCCACCAACCCGGCGGAGGCTTACTAGTGGCGGCCGGACAGCCGGCTCGCTCCGGTATCGACTTCTCGGCATTCCGCGATCCCAAGCTGGCTCGCGAGCTCATCGAGCGCATCCGTGAACTCGTCGGCGACCGCACCATCAACCTTATGGAAGTCTGCGGCACGCACACCGTGAGCATCGGTCGCTATGGCTTTCGCTCCATTATGCCTGCCGGGCTCAAACTGCTGAGCGGTCCGGGTTGCCCCGTCTGTGTTACCGCCAACCGCGATATCGACCATGCAATCGCGCTCGCCAAGATGGACGGCGCCATCATCACCACCTTTGGCGACATGATGCGCGTGCCCGGGTCGTCTACCTCGCTCGCCGCGCAAAAGGCGGCGGGGCGCGATATTCGCATTGTGTACTCCCCGCTCGATGCACTCGATATCGCCGAACACAACCCCGATCGCCCGGTCATCTTTATGGGCGTCGGCTTTGAGACCACGACGCCCACCATCGCCGCCGCCATTTTGGAGGCCGATGCACGCGGACTCCAGAACTTCTCGGTCTACTGTGCCCATAAGACCACGCCGCCGGCCCTGCGTGCGATCTCCAACGACCCCGAGACGACCATCGACGGCTTTATCCTGCCTGGTCACGTCGCTACCATCACGGGCCTGGCACCCTTTGGGTTTTTGGTCGATGAGTTCAATACCCCGGGTGTGGTCACGGGATTTGAACCGGTCGATATCCTGCAGGGCATCTGCATGCTGGTCCAGATGGTTGTCGAGAACAGGCCGGCGATCGACAACGCCTACCGCCGCGGTGTCAATGCGAACGGCAACCCCGTGGCGCGCCAGCTGGTCGAGCAGGTGTTTGAGCCGTGCGACACCACATGGCGCGGGCTGGGGCCGATTGCCAACTCGGGCCTTTCCATCCGCCCCGAGTTCTCGCGCTTTGATGCCCGCACTCGCTTTGACGTGCCCGTTGAGACGACGGTCGAGCCGCGTGGGTGCCGCTGCGGCGACGTGCTGCGCGGGGCCATTACGCCGAGCGACTGCCCTCTGTTCGGCCAAGCTTGTACACCCGAGCATCCCATCGGCCCCTGCATGGTGAGTTCCGAGGGCAGCTGTGCAGCATATTTCCGCTACCGAGGCTAATGGGTTCCGCCGCTCTAACGAACGGCGGGCCGGTCGACGCTGCACCTCACCCATATAATTCCGTCCTCGATTGGAGTTTTCGATATGTCCCGTACTGCCACCGATAGCACTGTCCTGTTGGGCCACGGCTCTGGCGGTCAGATGATGAAACGCATCATCGATGAGGTCTTTTTGGATGCCTTTGGGTCGCCCGAGCTGCTCGAGGGCAACGATGCCGGCGTCGCCGCGCTGCCCACGAGCGGGCGCATCGCCATGTCGACCGACAGCTTTGTAGTCTCGCCGCAGTTCTTCCCCGGGGGCAACATCGGCCGCCTCGCTGTATGCGGAACCGTCAACGACGTCGCGACCTCGGGCGCCAACGTACGCTACCTATCGTGCGGCTTTATCCTCGAAGAGGGCTATCCCATGGATAAGCTCCGCCAGATTGTGCAAACGATGGCCGAGACGGCGCACGAGGCGGGCGTGGCGATCATCACCGGCGACACCAAAGTGGTCGAGCGCGGCGGGGCCGACGGCGTCTACATCAATACCGCCGGCGTGGGCGAAGTGCCCGTGGGCGTAGCGCTCAGCGGCGCCAACTGCCAGCCCGGCGATGTCATTCTGGTATCGGGTACGCTGGGCGACCACGGTATCGCCATCATGAGCCAACGCGAGGGCTTGGCGTTTTCGAGCACCATCGAAAGCGATGCCGCGCCGCTCAACCACCTGATTGCCGATGTGCTTGCCGCAGCACCCGAAACACGCTGCTTCCGCGACCCCACGCGCGGCGGCCTGGCGTCCACGCTCAATGAGTTTGCCCAGGCCAGCGGCGTTGCCATGGAGGTCGACGAGGATGCCGTGCCTGTGCGCCCCGACGTGCAGGCAGCCTGCGAGATGCTCGGCTATGACGTGCTGCAGGTAGCAAACGAGGGCAAGATGGTTGCCGTGGTGCCGGCCGAGCAGGCCGATGCCGCGCTGGCAGCCATGCGCGCCGCGCGCTACGGCGAGAATGCCGCTATTATCGGTCGCGTGCTGCCGCTTGCCGAGGACGCCCGCCCCGCCGTGCGCGTGCGCACCGGCTGGGGCTCGACCCGCATCCTCGACATGCTCGTAGGAGAGCAGCTGCCGAGGATTTGCTAACGACAAAGGCTCAGGGCTATTAAAGATATTCAGATTCCAAACATGCCCGGCACGCATGCCAAGTATCATGGGGTGCGTTTTACAACTCAAGCGGCAGGAGCACCCATGGCAGCAGCTTTTTCCCATGTGATCTTTGATCTGGATGGCACCATCCTCAACACGCTCGAGGACCTGGCGGCCGCCGGCAACCATACCTGCGAGACGCACGGCTGGCCCACGTTTGCCGTAGACGAGTACCGCTACAAGGTGGGAAACGGCATGCTCAAGCTGGTCGAGCGCTTTATGCCTGCCGAGTATGCGGGCGACGGCCGTATGTTTGAGCAGACGCTTGCCGAGTTTAGGGCTTACTACGGCGAGCACAAGGAGGACCACACCGCACCGTACGCCGGTACGATCGAGATGCTCGACCGCCTGCGCACCGCGGGCGTGCAGCTTGCCGTGCTCACCAACAAGGACCATGTTTCGGCCGCTCCGCTTATCGAAAAATACTTTGGTTCCGAGCGCTTTGCGCTGGTGCAGGGCCGCGTCGATGCGTTTCCTCCCAAGCCCGAGGCGCCTGTTACGCTGCATGCGATGGAAGAGCTAGGCGCCGACCCGGCAACCACGCTCTATGTGGGCGATTCCAATGTCGATGTTCTGACCGGTCACAACGCCGGCCTCAAGAGCGCCGGTGTCAGCTGGGGCTTCCGCGGCCGCGCAGAGCTGGAGTCCGCCGGCGCCGACTACGTGGTGGACACCCAAGACGAGCTCGCGGCGCTGATTCTGGGCGAGTAGCGGGGCTGTCGCTCAACACGGCTGCATAGATTCTGTCGCGCGGAAAGCGCATCCCGTTTTGCCGCCCCAGAATGGGATGCGCTTTCCGGTTGAGCCTTGTCGGGGAAACGGCATCCCGTTTCAGAGCAATATTCCGGGTCGCACTTTCCACAACCCACCCCATCCGGAAACCGCGACCCGCTATTCGGCCAAATACCGGCTCGTATTTTCCCGAGCATTCGATGCAACGCTGGCGCAAGGAGTGTCCCCAACTGCCGGCAGAAAAGGAACGTCCCCAAGTGCCGCCCCAATGACTACCATGGCAACGCCGCAGGTAGAGGACGGACAGCGAGCGGGCACCAGAGCGAACAAATTGGCATGAAAAGAGGACGGCATAGACCTTCTGGTCATGCCGTCCTCTTTGAATGACAAGTTGTCGCTCTGGTGCCCGCGCAGCGTCGAGCAGTTGCGGCGTTTGGTAAAACGCCGCAACAAACTAGCTCAGCATTGCATCCATCATCTCGGAGTTGACGGAGTCGTCGGCAGACCACTCGCCGTCGTCGTTGCAGGTGTACTTGAAGATAACCGTGGTCTTCCTGGGCTCGGTGGCCTTGGTCACATCGACCATAACCTGACCGGCCATCTTGTACAGCTCGTCATCGGAAGAAACCGTGTCAAGCGCAGCGACCTTCTCCTGATACTGGGTGGAGAAGTCCTCGACGATCTTGTTCATAGACTTGCATGTGATAGAAACCTCGGCGGTCGCGACACCCTTGTCCTCGTCGACCGTCACGTCGCCGATCTTGTAGTCAAAGCCCTCGAGATAGGTCTTGGCATACTCCTTGGGATCGATACCCAGCTGCTCGAACTCGTCGCCCGAAGCCTCCTCCAGACCAGAGAGGAAGTCGTCGCCACCGTTTTTGACCTCGTCAAACTGCGTCGTAAGATCCTCGGTGATGAGCTCCTCAACCGAAGGACCTCCACAGCCGGAAAGCACGACCACGCATGCAACCAAGACGGCCATGAGGGGCGCAAGCAGCGGCTTCTTTTTCATGTTGTTCCTCCCAATGAGCGGCACCGCGCTTCCCGGACGCGGCGCACGTTGTAATAAGTAAGCCCATTCTATCCACTTATGAACGCCCTCGGCAACGCGAAGGCGCGGTCGGTTCGTTTTAGCGTCCGAACGGTTTGCAAGCCCGCCCAACGTGCAATAAAACGCTTCCCCGCGGTGCAATAAAAAAGGTGGCCGGAAAACCCGACCACCCTTGCACATCCTTTGGATGCCGCAGTTTACTTGCGGACGACCTTAACGATGGCGTCACCGGCGGCGACAGCGGAGTCGGCCTCGACGGCGAGTTCGACATCGGCAAACTCGGCGGTGTTGGACACAGCAACGACGACGCAGTCCTTGTAGCCGGCAGCGGCGATCTTGGCGCGGTCGATCTTGAGCATGGGCTGGCCAGCCTTTACGACGTCGTCGGCCTTGACGAAGCCCTCGAAGCCATCGCCGTTCATGTTGACGGTATCGACGCCAACATGCACCAGAACCTCGATGCCGCTATCGGACTGCAGACCCACGGCGTGGCCCATGGTGACGGTCACCTTGCCGTCGCAGGGAGCGTAGACCAGATCGCCCTCGGGCCACACGGCGCAGCCCTTGCCCAGGACCTCGCCGCCAAAGACGGGATCGGGCACGTCGGCCATCTTGATGACCTTGCCCTTGACGGGCGAGCACAGCACGTCGGCGCCGGCAGAAGCAGAGATGGAGGACGGAGCAGCGGCAGTCGCGGGCTCAGCCTTCTTCTTGAACATGTCAAACAGACCCATACGTTTTCTCCTCTTGATTAAGCGCAACGTTGTGCGCATGCCTATGGTGATTATAGTGCCAAATGGTTCAAATGCTAAGGTGGGGACTCGAATCGCGAGCCCATCCCAACGCTTTTCCCCGGTGGCACTCATATTGTCGATTAATCCAGGCCCTCGGCACCGTTGGACTTGATGATCTTCTGGTAGGCGTAGAAGCTGTCCTTGCGGCGGCGCTCGTAGGTACCGGTGCCGTCATCGTACTTATCGACGTGGATAAAGCCGTAGCGCTTGCGCATCTCGCCGGTGCCGGCGGAAACCAGGTCGATGGGGCCCCACCAGGTGTAGGCGATCAGGTCGACGCCGTCGGCAATGGCCTCGCCCATGGCCTTGACGTGGCTCTGCAAGTAGGCGATACGATACGGGTCGTGGATGGAGCCGTCCTCCTCGACCTCATCGTAGGCGCCCATGCCATTCTCGACCACCATCAGCGGAATCTCGTAGCGGGCGTAAATCTCGTTGAGGGCGATGCGCAGACCCAGCGGATCGATCTGCCAGCCCCAGTCGGTGGACTCCAGATAGGGATTCTTGCCGCCAAAGGTCATGTTGCCCTCGGTCATCTCGTGATCCTTGTGGGTGCCCACGGTGCCGGACATGTAGTAGCTAAAGGTGTAGAAATCGACCTTGCCGTCGGCGATATCCTGCAGGTCGCCGTCCTCCATCACAAGCTCGACATCGTTCTCGGCCCAGAAGCGCTTGGCATAGAACGGATACTTGCCGCGCACCTGCACGTCGGAGCAGTACCAGTTCATGGTATTCATCTCCTGCTGCGCGGCGAACACGTCGGCCGGATCGCACGTGGCGGCATAGGAAAGGATGAAGCAGTCCATGTTGCCCATCTTAAACTGCGGGTAATGCTCGTGGGCATAGCGCACGACGCGGCCGCTGGCGACAAACTGGTGATGCAGCGCCTGCATACGAGCCTGCGGCGTAGCATGGACCGCCGAAGCCGGGCCCTCAAAGCCCTGAATCATGCTGGTCTCAAAGAGGTTGCCCATGTCCTGAGTGCCGCAGTTGATCTCGTTGAAGGTGAGCCAGAACTTGACCTTGTCCTGATAGCGGTCGAAGACGGTCTGGCAGTACTTCTCAAAGAAGCCGATGAGCTCGCGGCTCGCCCAGCCGTTGTATTTCTCGACCAGGTGATAGGGCATCTCGTAGTGCGACAGGGTCACGAGCGGCTCGATATTGTGAGCGCGCAGGCAGTCGAAGACGCGGTCGTAGAAGGCGAGGCCGGCCTCGTTGGGCTCGGCGTCGTCACCGTTGGGGAAGATGCGGCTCCAAGAGATGGACATGCGGAACATGGTAAAGCCCATCTCGGCGAACAGCGCGATGTCCTCCTCGTAGTGATGGTAAAAGTCGATACCGTCATGGTTGGGGTAGAAGCGGTTAGGGTCGATGTCGATCGTAATCTGGCGCGGCTCCTTGTAGCTGCCACCCAAGAAGTGGTCGTCGACCGACGGACCGCGGCCGTCAACGTTCCAAGCGCCCTCAAACTGATTGGCGGCCGTGGCGCCGCCCCAATAGAAACCCTCGGGGAACTTGATGTTTGCCATGAGCATCTCCTTTGCATTGCGGGTCGATAGGCCGAGTATCGCCCACGCACGCGACAGGCAGGGGCAGGGGTGCCAAACCCGACACTTCTTTTCGCAGACGCGCGCTGCAACAGCGCTGCAGCTGAAACTTTTTGACACCGAAGGAGCGAAGACGATCCGCCCCGCGCTTACCGGCGGTATGCCGCGGGGGTGCAGCCATACTTGTCGTGAAACTTACGGTAGAAGAAGCTCATGTTTTCATAGCCCACCGCATGCGCAGCCGCCCCGGCCGTGGCGCCGCCGCGCAGAAGCTCGGCCGCACGTACCAGGCGTCGCTCCTGCACAAGCTGCCTAAAGGTCTTGCCCACATGGCGCTTGAGAAGCGCCGTCGCATAATTAGGGCTCAAGCCAAACTCCGCCGCCATCCCCTCGAGGGAGCATGCAGCGAATTCACAATCGATATAGCCAAGCATTCCCGTCACCAGGGCAGTGGGCCCCGCCGTGCCGTCCGCCGCGCCGCGCACCAGCTCGCGCTCGTAGCAATCCATGAGCTCGGCCAAAAACAGCTGAAACAGACGCAAGACGATCTCGGGACCGTTGGGGCTCGGGTCGTACAGCTCGCAGAGCATCTCCTGCATGTAGCGCCGAATCCGACGGCTCTCGCCGCAGTAAAAACGGACATGGCCCCGATGGTCCGTCTCGCTGTTGAGCGCGTTGAACAAAAACCGCGAGACCGCGCTCTCGCGCGAGAGGCTCGACTCGAGACTCCGGCGCAAAAAAGAGCGTGAAACGGTCATGCTCAGCATGATGTCGTCCTCGCCGAGCGCCGCCACGGCATGAGGGCAAAGGGCGTCGAGCAAAAGCACCTCGTTGCGGCGCAACTCGAGCCTCTCCCCCGCCACCGTCTGCGGGCAGCGCCCGCGATACACATAGCTCATCTCCACGTAATCATGCACGTGCTCGGGAACTGCATTAAAGCGCGAGTTTTTCCTTATCGTCAGGCCACGCGGCATGCCGGGCTGGGCATAGGCAAACCCTGGCTGCCCAATCTTGCGCACTGGGCATCCGTCGATTTCGACATGCTCGGTCATAATCGACCAATCAAATGCCATGCCATCTTTATAAGCGATCTCACTGGCGCTCAGTTCGCTGAGCCTACGCTCGAGCTCGTCGATCTCAATGGCTTGCCAATCGTTGATTTAGTCATAGTTCGTCGTGATTCAGATATTAGCAGAACGCGCCGACGCGTCCATAATCTGTGCTATGCAGCAGATCGATCGAGCCAAGGAGGATCCATGACCGCGCACTATCAGCAGGTGCTCGAGGGTACATACGACAACCATGTGCTTCCGTTTTTGTGGATGAAGGGCGAGAGCCATAAGACCATTGCCGAGTATCTGGAAAAGATCGCCGGCGCCGACATCCACGAGGTCTGTCTCGAAAGCCGCCCACACCCCGATTTTTGCGGCGAGGGCTGGTGGCGCGACTTGCGCTTTGTCATTGACGAGTGCAAGCAGCTGGGCCTTAAGCTCTGGATCTTGGACGACGCGCACTTCCCCACGGGCTTTGCCAACGGCGCCGTCAAGGAGGCCGTGCCCGAGCTCCGCAAGATCGTGCTCACGCACCGCACGTTCGACATCGTGGGCCCCACGTCCGCCGCGAGCATCGCGCTCGCCAACATGCTCGACAAAACGGAGCGCTTCTACGGCGTGACATTTATGCAGGACGGCAGCCCCGTCGACGTCGCTTACCGAGTAATCGACGATGCAGACGGCAACCCCAGCCGCCTGGTCTTCGATGCACCTGCGGGCCTCACGCAGGCATGCGTGATGTTCACGAGCGGCAAGACCTCCTACAACGAGGACTACATCAATATGGTCGACCGCGCCTCGGTGGCGCAGCTCATCGATGCTGTCTACGAGCCGCATTTTGAGCATCTGGGCGATGAGTTTGGCAAGACGATCCTGGGCTTTTTCTCCGATGAGCCCGGATTTGCCAACGAGAAGGGCACCACGGGCCCCGATGGCATCTCGGACACGCTCATCGGCAAGGCCACCGCGCCCCTACCCTGGTCGGCCGAGCTTGAGCGTCGCCTACGCGCGGCACTGGGCGAGCGCTACCTGGCCGAGCTCCCGCACCTGTGGGACCGCGAGCCGGCCGGCGCGCACGTACGCCACGTCTATATGGACATCGCGAGCACCCTCTATAAGGAGTGCTTCTGCGACCAGCTCGGAGACTGGTGCCGCGCGCGCGGCGTGCAGTACATCGGCCACGTTATCGAGGACAAGGACTGCCACGCGCGCCTGGGCGTGGGCGCCGGGCACTACTTCCGCGCCGTGGGCGGTCAGGACATGGCGGGCGTCGACATCGTGATCAACCAGCTGGTACCCGGCATGGACCGCGGCCTTCACAGCTACGGACGCGGCGTGTGGAACCTCGAGTTCTATAACTACGTGCTGCCCAAGCTGGGCTCCTCGGCAGCACACCTCGACCCCAAAAAGCAGGGGCGCTGCATGGCCGAGGTCTTTGGCGCATTTGGATGGCACGAAGGCCTACGCGAGATGAAGTGGATCGCCGATCATTTTTTGGTGCGCGGCGTCAATTGGTTTGTGCCGCATGCCTTTAGCATGGCCGCCTTCCCCGACTGGGACTGCCCGCCGCATTTCTATGCGCATGGCCAAAACCCCCAGTTTGCACACTTTGGGCAGCTCATGAGCTACATGAACCGTACGGCGAGCCTGCTGAGCGGCGGGCGCGCAACGACCCCGGTGGCGCTTCTCTACCATGCGGACGCCGAGTGGACAGGCGAGGCGAACTTTATGCAGCATGCCGCCTCCGAGCTTATGCGCGCGCAGGTCGACTTTGACATCGTGCCGGCAGAGGCATTTGAGGACGCAGGGCGCTATGCCGTTGAAATTGCCGCAGACGGTAGCGGCTTTGGCGTGAACGGCCAGGCATACCGCTGCCTGGTGATGCCCGGAGCCGAGTTTGTCGGCGGAGCCGTGCTCGACTTTGCCGCGCGCGCCGCAGCCGCAGGTGTTGCCGTGTACGCGCTGGATGAGTTGCCGAGCAAGCGCTACGACGGTGATATTGCAGCCCGCGAGGGCTTTGCCTCCGTGGATGCAGCCGCGGTCGCCGGCATCAAGCTCCTGGCAACCGCCGAGCTCGCAGGCACGCTTGCCGACGCCGGTATGCAGACCGTGGTTTGTGCCGAGTCCCAGCCCTGGCTGCGCGCACTGCGCTACGAGCGGGCGGGCGAGACCTATCTGATGCTCGTCAACGAGCATCCCAAGCAGGGTATCTCCACTCAGATTGCGCTTGCCGACGGCATACCCGTTGCAGGCGCGCGCCTCGACCTGCTCAACGGCGCCGATCCCGCCGCCTTTGACGGCACGCTCGAGCTGGCTCCCTACGAGAGCTGCATCGTGGTCCTTGGGGCTACAGGTTCCGCCGGCGCGGCAACTGCTGGAGACGAAGCCACATGCGTCGACGAGCCCTGGGCGGTTGCCTTCTCTGCCCCTGGTACCGATGCCTTTGGCGAGTCTGTTGAGCTTGCAGACCTGCACGACCTTTCCTCGGCCGAGTTCCCCGGCAAGGCCGGCACGTTCCGCTACCAGGCCTCCTTTGTCCTGGGCGAAGCGGCCAGCCGCGCTGTCATCGACCTTGGGGAGGTCTTTGAGACCGCAACCGTCACCCTCGACGGCAAATCCCTCGGCACCCGCATCTGTCCGCCTTACCGCTTTGAGGCCGCCGCACTTTTAGCCGGTGAGCACGCGCTCACGATCGATATCATCAACACCCTCGACCACGCCGTCCCCGACGTGTTCGGCATGACCGAGCCCTCCGAGCCCAGCGGTCTCTTGGGGCCCGTACGCGTGCTCGGGTAACGCCCCGGGCGCAAACGGCCCAACAAGGACAGCGCCCCTATGTTGAGCCCGCACAGCGTCGAGCGGTCCGTCGTTCATAGACCGGCGGACCAAAACTCCCAGCCAAGCCGAACGTTTTATTTATCGCTATGATTGGTTTATCGCGACGCAAACGCATAGGAGCCATATGGATATCAGGCGAAAGATCACGCAGGGCAAAAGCCTCACCCCCACCGAGCAACAACTTGGGCGAACGGCCCTCGCCATGGGCGAGGATGTGCGCGGGCTTTCCATTAAGGAATTTGCCGCGTGCGCCAACGTTTCGGTCGCGAGCGTGCACCGCTTTTGCAAAAAGCTCGGCCTCGAGGGATTCAAAGACCTCAAGGTCGAGCTCATCCGCCAGGCGACCGAGGCGGGCAACCGGCGCGACGTGGACATCAACTTTCCCTTCGATGCCACCTCCGCCCCTGCGCAGGTGATGGAGCGCATGGAGGGGCTCTACCAGACCACCTTGGCCGAAACGCAGGAGCTGCTCGACCCTGCACAGCTCGACCACGCCGCCAAGCTCATCATGCGCGCCGGCACCGTGGACATCTACACGGGCTCGCATAACCTGTATCCAGCGGGAATGTTCCGCGATCGCCTGCTTTCCGCCGGCAAAAGCGCGACGTGCCACGACAGCGTCGAGGCGCAGGTGCGCACGGCGCTCGCCTCGGGTCCCGACCATGTGGCAATCGTCATCTCCTACAGCGGCCTTGCCCCCAACCTCAAGGAGATCTTGCCGATCCTTAGCAGTCGACATGTCCCGGTCATCGTCATCGGCACGCCGTACTGTGCCCGCATTCACCCCGGCTTTGCCGCCTATCTCACGGTAAGCGACCACGAGAGCATGACGCACCGCATCACGCAATTCGCCAGCCATATCGCCGTGCAATACGTACTCGATTCGCTCTATAGCAGCTACTTTGCCAAAGATTACGCCCGCTGCTCCGAGTTCTTAGAGCGCTCGTTCCCCTACACCCGCCTCCCCGGACTCAAGTAACAACGAGCGAGGATTATTGGACACTCAAATAACGAGCGTGGATAATCTCCCGTTTTTGACCTGGATGCAGGCTCAAAGTGGGAGATTATCCACGCTCATTTTGCGGGTAGTCATTGGGGACGTTCTTGAATGATTAGTCGTTTAAGAACGTCCCCAACGACTACATCAGGAGTGTCCCCAGGTGTCGGCAGAAAAGGAACGTCCCCAAGTGCCGCATCTGGACCAGGACAACGCCGATGTTTTGGTAGCGACAGCGAAAACCCGCCAGAGCGAGCAAGGTGCCTTGAAACGAGGCGGCATTGACCTTCTGGTCATGCCGCCGAAGTTGAAAGGCAGATTGCCGCTCTGGCGGGTTTGCAGCGTCGAGCCGTTACGCGGTTTGGTAAAACCGCGTAACTAACGGAGGCGGAACCTACTTGACGCCGTACTGCTCGTAGTAGGCGTCGATGGCGGTCTTGAGCTCGTCGTCGATGACGACTTTGCCGTCGATCTCGTGGTTGTAGAGGGTCTCGACGACCTCAGCCATGGAGACGATGCTCGCGACGGGGAAACCGTACTTGGCCTCGATCTCCTTCTGCGCGGTGGTCACGCCACCCTTGCCGACCTCCATGCGGTTGAGGGACACAATCAGGCCCTTGATCTCGACATCGGCAGCAGCCTTGACCTTGGGATAGGTCTCGTCGATGGACTTACCGCTGGTGGTGACGTCCTCGACCATGACCACGCGGTCGCCGTCCTGGGGCTCGTAGCCCAGCAGGTTGCCCTTGTCAGCGCCGTGGTCCTTGGCCTCCTTGCGATCGCAGCAGTACTTGACCTCCTTGCCGTACAACTCGTGGTAGGCAATTGCGGTCACGACGGCCAGCGGAATACCCTTGTAGGCCGGTCCAAACAGCACGTCAAAGTCGTCGCCAAAGTTATCGTGGATTGCCTGGGCGTAATACTCGCCCAGCTTCTTGAGCTGGTAGCCCGTCACGTAAGCGCCAGCATTCATAAAGAACGGGGACTGACGGCCGCTCTTGAGCGTAAAGCTGCCGAACTTAAGAACGTCGGACTCAACCATGAACTTGATGAACTCTTGCTTGTAAGCCTCCATGCGGGCTCCTCTCGTAATCGCGTACGTGCCTTCCAGTTTAGCGCAGGCAGGGCGCGTTGCGGGCGCGCTTTGGGGCCTCGGCATTCTGTAAAGGCTTTGTCAGGGGCAATGGTTTTCCAAACATTGGGGTTGACACGGCAAACCCCCTCATCAAGAATACGGGCGGATTGTAACGGGTACGAGATACCCAAAACGCGCAGCGCTCGGCCTTAAGGAGGTGTGCCATGGAAGGCAGTCATAGTCGAAAAACCTGCATGTCGCCCTCGGCACGCCGCGAGGATTCCGCACACGCATAAGCGCCACGAACCGATCGTCAAAACCACCACAAAGGTGCCTGTCCCCTTTGTGGTGGTTCGAGAGCATGACGTGAGCGACATCTAGGTTTTTTGAAGCAAATACGACACGTACGCTAACTCCCTTCATCAAGGAGGACCCTATGCTGATGCTCAAAACCGCCACGGTACTCGAAGCTATCTCCAAGCGCCGCCGCACGGCGCGCCCTGCCGCTCACACCGGCCTGTCCAAGAACACCATATTCGCCGCCACCCATAGCGCCGAGGACGCCCTCGTGCTGCTTGACGCCAGGGCCGGCGGACTCGGTACCGAGCACGCCGCCGAGCGCCTAGACGCCATCGGCCCCAACACCATCGATGCGCCGACCAAGACACTCGCCCGCCGCATCGCCGACGCGTTCATCGACCCCTTCGCCGGCATCCTCGCCGCGCTCGCGCTGGTCTCGCTCTACATCGACGTGCTCGCCGCGCCCGAGCTGCAGCGTGACCCCTCCACGGTCATCGTTATCGGCATCATGCTGCTGGTATCGGGCGGCATGAAGTTTATCCAGGAAGCCCGCAGCGGCAATGCGGCCGAGGCCCTCAAGGACCTGGTCTCCAACACCTGCTGTGCCCTGCGCGATGGCGAGCGCCTCGAGATCCCCTTCGACGAGCTCGTCCCCGGCGATGTGATCCGCCTCTCTGCCGGCGATATGGTGCCGGCCGACGCCCGCATCATCACCGCGCGCGATCTGTTTGTGATCGAATCCGCGCTCACCGGCGAGAGCGAGGCCGTCGAGAAGACCGCTGCCGCCACGGCCGTCGAGGGCGCCGACGGCCCCGCGCTGCCACTCTCTGCCTGCAAGAACATCGTCTTTACCGGCACCTCCGTGCAAAACGGCACCGCCATGGCGCTCGTCGTTGCCACCGGCTCGGACACCTACCTGGGCGGCATCGCCAAGATGCTCAACGGGCGCGGCGAGAAGAGCGCGTTTGACCGCGGCGTCTCGAGCGTCTCCATGCTGCTCGTACGCCTCATGCTCGTTATGGCGCCGGCCGTCTTTGCCATCAACGCCGCCACCAAGGGCAACGTCATCGACGCGCTGCTATTCGCCACGAGCGTGGCCGTGGGCATCACGCCGCAGATGCTCCCCGTCATCGTGACCACGAGCCTGTCGCAGGGCGCCAAGGACCTCGCCCGTCGCCAGGTTATCGTCAAGGAACTGCCGGCGATCCAAAACCTCGGCGCGATGGACGTCCTGTGCTGCGACAAGACCGGCACCCTCACCGAAGACCGCATCGTGCTCGAGCGCTACCTCAACACCGACGGCAACGAGGACGTGCGCGTACTGCGCCATGCGTTTTTGAACAGCTTCTTCCAGACTGGCCTCAAGAACCTTATCGACCTGGCCGTCATCGACCGCGCCGATGTGACGCCCTCGGCAGCAGCACCCGATTCCATGCTGGGCCAGAGCCTGCGCGACCGCTATACCAAGGTGGACGAGGTGCCCTTCGATTTCTCGCGCCGTCGCCTGAGCGTCGTTGTCGCCGACGCCCAGGGTAAAACCCAGATGGTTACCAAAGGAGCTGCCGAGGAAATGCTCGAGATCTGCTCCTTTGTCGAAGTCGATGGTGCCGCCCAGCCGCTCACCGAAGATAAGCTCGCCCAGATTCGCCAGCAGGTCGCCGGGCTCAATGCCGAGGGCCTGCGCGTGATTGCCGTGGCGCAGAAGACCAATCCGCGCTGCGTGGGCGAGTTTGGCATTGCCGACGAGTGCGACATGGTGCTGATGGGCTTTTTGGCCTTCCTCGATCCGCCCAAAGCAAGTGCCGTGGGCGCCATCGCCACCCTCGAGGCCAAGGGCGTGGCAGTCAAGGTCCTGACCGGCGACAACGACCGCGTCGCGGCCACCGTCTGCGAACAGATCGGTATCGACGCGAGCAACGTCTTGCTGGGCTCCGAGATCGATGCGCTCGATGACGCCGAACTTGCCGAGCGCGCCGAGAACACCCACCTCTTCGCCAAGCTCTCGCCGCTGCAGAAGGCGCGTCTGGTGCGTGTCATGCGCGAGCTGCTCGGCCACACCGTGGGCTTTATGGGCGATGGCATCAACGACGCCGCCGCCATGCGTGCAAGCGATTGCGGCATCTCGGTCGATTCGGCCGTCGACATTGCCAAGGAATCTGCCGATATCATCTTGCTCCAGAAGGACCTGGGCGTGCTCGAGCGCGGCATCATCGAAGGCCGCCGCACCTACGGCAACCTACTCAAGTACCTCAAGACCACGGTGAGCTCCAACTTTGGCAACGTGCTATCCGTGACCGTCGCGAGCCTGTTCTTGCCGTTCTTGCCCATGAGTGCTCTGCAGTTGGTGCTGCTGTCGCTGGTCTACGAGATCGTGTGCATCGCGCTGCCGTGGGACACCGTCGACGACGCCTGGACCGCCCGTCCGCGCGCCTGGGATGCCGCGTCCATTAAGGGCTTTATGCTCGAGTTGGGTCCCGTGAGCTCACTGTTTGATATCGTGACTTTCGCCGTGCTCTTCTTTGTGGTGTGCCCCGCCGCCGTGGGCTCAAGCTGGGCAGAGCTTGCCGCTGTAGGCGACGTCGCAGGCATGGCGGCCTTTACGGCGCTCTTCCAGAGCGGTTGGTTTGTCGAGTCCATGTGGTCGCAGACGCTCGTGATCCACATGCTGCGCTCCCCGCGCCTGCCGAGCGCGCGCGACCACGCCGCGCCGGCACTGTGCGCTCTCACCGTGCTGGGTCTGGTACTCGTCACCTGGCTGCCGGCAAGCCCCATCGCCGATGCGCTAGACCTCATGCCGCTGCCGCCGAGCTTCTTCGCGCTGCTCGTCAGCATCGTCGCCGCCTACATCGCACTCACCCAGCTGGCCAAGCGCCGCTACATCGCCCGCCACGGCGAACTGCTGTAACTCCACAGGCGCTCCCGTCAAAACCACCACAAAGGTGCCTGTCCCCTTTGTGGTGGTTCGCGCTGGCAGTGGCTGCCCAAAACAGCTAAAAAAGCCCCGTCCCAAATGGGCTAGTCCTTGGGCGCCCAGGACCAGAAAAAGTTGATGAGGGCCACACGTGAGGAGGCGCCGGTCTTTTTGTTGATCGAGGCGATATGACGGTAAAGCGTGGAGCGCGAAAGGAAGAGCGTTGCGGCGATGTCTTGAACACTCTCGCGCGATGCGACCAAGGCCTCCAAAATATCGCGCTCGCGCTGCGTAAGCTCAAAGGCGACGGCGAAGGTATCGAGACGCTCGTCGAGTGTGGACTCCGGCACCTCTGCGGGGGCGGGCTCGCTCTGGGCGGATACGGGATCCGTGCCAAGGTCGCTAGCAGCAAACGCCAGGTCGCCGCGCACTTCAACGTCATAGACCTGATGCCCAGACTGTCCCAGCAGCGAGATCGCAATGCCCACAAGCAGTACAAGCCCCACGCCCACTGCCAACAGCACGTTCTGGCTCGAGACAATCGCCACCGCCGGTGCCGTCACGAGCATCGCGCAAACGTTATTGATGACGCGGCCCATACACGGCCACAGATACGACCAATGCGCATACACCGAAATGGCGGCAAACTTCGCCGTGAAAAACACCACGAAGAAGCCCGCACCCAGATAGAAGATGACGGTGGCGGCAAGTATGTTGGCGCCGTTGGCATCGGTGATAAGCACAGCGAATGAGAGCGTGGACAACATGGCGGCGCAGGTCATGATGATGTTCATACACGAGCGCCCGCGCAGGTCAAATAGGGCGCCGGCGAGCAGAGCGCTCACGCCCATCAGCAAGCGCGACCAATCGCCCAAGTCAACGGACCCGGCGGCGTGCGAGATCGTGAGCCCCGCATTGAGGGCGGCAAACACCCCGGTAAGGCAGGCGGTTGCAATCGTCAGACGCACCACGGCGCGCCGAAAAGCCGCCGTTGACTCGGGATCGTTTCGCCATTTGGCGCCAAACTCCGATGCATCCACCGAAAGCTCGGAGATATCGGGTTCAGGCCCAAACTCAGATTCGCCGCGCAGCTTGGCACGGCGGACGCCGTGGAGGAGCGCCACCTGCGCGACCGCACAGGCAACAAAAACAAACTGCTGCGGAATCCCCGCGGGTATCACCATGTGGCTGAACACCTGAAGCAGGACGCCCAGAGCATATGAAAGCGCCGCCGCGCGCGCCAAGTACGGCGTCCGCGCAAAGCGCCGCGCAAAGTTGGCGTGAGCGGTCGATCCGCAGTAGCCCAGCGTGCAACACGCCATCAAACCGCCGGCAATTACCACCTCAAACCGAACCGCCATAATCATCAGCAGCAATGCCGACACCAGCAGCACGCCCGTGATGTCGCTCGTCGTATCGATCGCGCGGGGGCGGCGATAGTACAGAATAGGACGCACAAAAAAGCCGATTACGCTCGCACCGACGATGAGGGTCTCGTAGGTAGCAACCTCGCTCGGCGGCACAAACTCGGCCACGCGCATGTCGAAGAGGTACTCGCCAGCCAAAAACGTAAAATAGAACAGCGCCAGGCATATAATCTCCCGAATGCCCCAACGCAAATACGCTGTTGTGTCTCCCATACCTTTCATGAATACCCCCCCCCCGCAGTCGCTTAATGGCCTGCAAACTCATTCTATTAGAGAACCAGTCCTAATATCGAACCTATCCTCAAAATGTCGCTAATTTGACCCCAACAGCCCACGGCGTAAACCGATTTTGAGCCGCAAGGCCCAGAAGGGGCGCGCACGGCTTGCAGCTCGGCAAGGAGTGTCCCCAACTGCCACTCATTTAAGTACGTCCCCAATGAGTGCAAGTGACGCAAGTGCCAATCAAATGACGAGAGCGGATAATCTCCCACTTTGAGCCTGTATGCAGGCCAAAAACGGGAGATTATCCACTCTCATTCTGTGGGTAGCCATTGGGGACGTTCTTAAACGACTAGTCAAACAAGAACGTCCCCAATGATTA
>URUC01000018.1 GCA_900550965.1 uncultured Collinsella sp.
TAAAGCGGTACGCGAGCTGGGTTCAGAACGTCGTGAGACAGTTCGGTCCCTATCCTCCGTGGGCGCAGGAGAATCGATGGAGGCTGCCCCCAGTACGAGAGGACCGGGGTGGACGCACCTCCGGTGAACCGGTTGTCGACCAACGGCACGGCCGGGTAGCCGCGTGCGGCGCGGATAACCGCTGAAGGCATCTAAGCGGGAAGCCGTTCCAGGGATTAGTTCTCCTTCCGGTAAGGGCCCAGGTAGACTACCTGGTCGATAGACGGCAGGTGCAAGGACGGCGACGTCCTCAGCCGAGCCGCACTAATCGCCCGAGCTCTTCCGGAACCGCACCTCGCGGCCCGCGGGACATGCGCTCTGAAGCGCGGTCCGGGCACGAGGATGCCCCCGAGTCACCTCCCCTATGCGCCATGCGGCCCCCAGGGCACGTAGATGAGACCCAGGACACCGTAACGGTGGGCGCCGCCCACCGGTCAGCGGCCAGAGCATGGGGGGCACGCCCGGTCCCGTTCCGAACCCGGAAGCTAAGCCCCATCGCGCCGAGAGTACTGCGGGGCCAGCCCGTGGGAGGCCAGGGCGCCGCTGACCGGTGGACGGCACCGAGCCGTCATCGAAACTGAAGAAGGGGGAGGCCTCGCGGCCTCCCCCTTTTTTGTTTCTCAGGCAATTTGTCTCACATAGTAGCTGTGTTTTATAACCCTCGTTTGTCGCATCTTCTGTGAACGGGCTACAATAACTTAGTCTGTGCGATATGGAGGTGAACATGGCTGAAGCTGGTATCGGCGTTGATATCGTCGAGATTTCCCGCATGAAATCAATTCTTGAAAAGACGCCGTCGTTTGCTCGGCGTGTGTTTACCGAAGAAGAGCGTGCGTATTGCGATGCATCATCGCGTCCCGCTGCTCACTATGCGAGCCGCTTTGCTTCGCGCGAGGCGGTGCTTAAAGCTCTCGGCACGGGTTTTAGTCAAGGCGTGGGTCGCAAGGATGTTTCGGTAACGCGTGATAAACTCGGCAAACCGAAGGCTCTGCTTTCTGGTCGTGCTCTCGAAATCGCCCAGGATTTGGGTGTTGTCGAGGTCGCTCTTTCTATTACCCTTACGGGTGACTTGGCTGTCGCTAATGCCATTGCAATCACCGAGGATGCTCGACCTAAGCCTAAGGAAGAAAAAGTGAGCAACAAGAATCGCGTTGCGCAGACATTTAAAGAGGCTCGCTCTGTTTTAGATGAGCTTGAACAGCTGCAGAATTCAGCATTGACGGAGCACCTGGGCGATGCTTCGCAAGATACGCTAGGAGCATAGATGAAACCGGTTTTGAGTACCGAAGAAGTCGTTCGTCTCGAGGATATCATCGAACGCGAAGGGACTTCGAAGGCCGAGCTTATGGAGCTAGCGGGTGAGTTTGCCGCCAACGAGGTCTTGAAGCTCAATCCCGATCGGGTTCTCGTTCTGGTCGGTTTTGGTAATAATGGCGGCGACGGTTGGGTTGCCGCCGATATCCTGAGCCACAAGGGTGTGGACGTGGATATCGTTTCTCCGGTTGAGCCGGATGAGATTCCTGCTGCTCTGGCACGTCATGTTGCTCGTCGAACTGCCGGTCGCGATGTGCACGTTTGCGTCGGTCCCTCGCGTGACGAACTCGAGGTTTTGATCGATAAGGCCGATGTTGTTGTCGATGCCATTTTTGGTACCGGTTTCCACGGGAATCTGCGTGCGCCGTTCTCCATTTGGATTCCTACGGTCAATGAATGCGCCGATTGTGTCGTATCCATTGATGTCCCCTCGGGCCTGAATGCCGAGACGGGCGTTGTTGATGGCGACTGCATTCGTGCCGAGCGCACGGTGACGATGATTGCGCCCAAGATTGGTCTGTATAGCGCTGATGGCCCTGAGTATGCTGGCGATTTGATCTGCGGCAATCTTTACGACCGTCTTGACGAAGTCATCGATGATGTCGACCACGCCGCCGAGATTGTCGAGCCCGGTGACTTAGTTGATTACTTTGCTCCGCTACCATCGAATATCGATAAGTATTCCCGTGGCTCCGTGCTTATTGTCGCCGGATCTGCGCAATATCCTGGTGCTGCCATTATGGCGGCCAAGTCTGCAGCTCGCGCGGGTGCTGGTTACGTGGCAGTCGCGGCTCCTGACGCCTGCGCTAATCTCATTCGCATGGCACTCCCTTCGATTCCCGTCTTTGCTATTCCGTCTGATTCCCGCGGCTCCTTTGGCGCCGCTGCGCGCATGACGGTGTGCGAGATCGCAAAGAAGTACAGCTGCGTGCTGTGCGGTCCCGGTATGACGACGTCTGCTGGCGCTATGCAGGTGGTTTCGGGCTTGCTCGAGCTTGATGTACCGCTAATTTTGGACGCCGATGCACTCAACTGCCTTGCTAAGATTGCCATTGACGGTATTGATAGTAACCCCGAGATGTATCGTCGCGAGCAGCCGTTGGTTATGACGCCGCACTATCGTGAGCTTTCGCGTCTGGTTGCCGGTGACGAGGTGAACGACCTTGGTACCGCGATTGCAGCTGCGCAGAAGGTTGTCTGGGCTGCAGGCTCCGACAATCTGGTGGTCATAGCCAAGGGGCCGACGACGGCTATCTGTGGCGTTGAGCGCGTGCTGCTGCCACTCTCGGGTCCGGCTTCTCTGGCAACTGCCGGTTCGGGTGATGTTCTCGCGGGTATTTTGGCCGGCACGCTTGCCACCATGCGCGACGAGATGGATCGTTGGGAGTTACTGTATTCGTACGCCGTTGCACTTCACAGCTATGCTGGTTTTGCCGCGGCGACGGAGTATGGTGAGAAGAGCGTCATCGCGACCGATCTTATCGACTTGATCGGTCCTGCCATGGAACTGGCGGCAAAGGATGCGCTCGAAGATCTGGGAATCATGGACGAAGGGTCGGATGACTAATCATGAATAAAGCCGATTTGACGCGCTGGTCCTGGGTCGAGATCGACCGCGGGGCGCTCCGTCGCAACACGAGGGCCTATAAGAACTTGCTGAATCCACGTCAGCGCCTGTGCTGCGTGGTCAAGGCCGATGCTTATGGTCATGGAGCTGTTGAGTGCGCCAAGATCATGTATTCGGCCGGTGCCGACATGTTTGCCGTGGCGACGGTTAACGAGGGCGTTGAGCTCCGACAGGGTGGGATTACGAAACCCATCCTCATCCTAAGCGAGCCGCCTATCGAGGCCATTCCGACGTTGCTCGAGTTTGATATCATGCCCTCGGTCTATACGTCTGACTTTGCTCTTGCGTATGGCGAATGTGCCGTCGCGGCGGGCAAAGTGGGCAAGTATCATCTCGCCATCGAGACGGGCATGAATCGTATCGGCGTTCACTACACGCAGGTGCTCGACTTTGTACGCGGCATCAGTTTCCATCGCGGTATTCAGTGCGACGGCGTATTTACGCACTTCGCCACGGCCGATGAACCTTCGGGCTGGGACTACAAGCTGCAGTGTCAGCGCTTTACCGAGGCCGTTCAGGCCATTAAGGATGCGGGTTTTGAGTGCGGTATCGTGCACTGCGCCAACACGCCGTCCTCGATGCTCGACCCCTCGATGCATTTTGATATGATCCGCGCCGGCGTTGGCTTGTATGGCATGCAGCCGTGCGAGCTGAGTGGCCGCGTGATGCAGCTTGATCCCGTCATGAGCGTCCACGCGCGTGTGACGCGCGTGGCGCATCCTGCGATGGGCGAGGGCGTGGGCTACGGCTTTACCTACCGCGTACCGCGCACGCGCGTTCAGATCTGCACCCTTCCGATCGGTTATGCCGATGGCCTTTCGCGTACGCTTTCCAATCGTATGGACGTGCTGTATCGCGGCGAGCGTGTGCGTCAGGTGGGCAATATCTGCATGGACCAGTTTATGGTCGCCATTCAGTCCAACCCGGCGCATGAGATTCCCGAGGCCGAGTATGGTGACGAGATGATCATTGTCGGCCGCGATGGAGATGCCGAGATTACCATGGACGAGATGGCGCGCCTACGCGGCACGATTAACTACGAGGTCGCTTGCGGCTTTGGTATGCGTCTCGACAAGGTCTACGTGTAGGAGTCGCTATGGGCGTCATGCACATCCCCGGCCATAGCCATCAGGCGCCGCGTGAGGTCGCACTCGAGGAGATCGAGGCCGTTCTGGGCGATTGTCACCTTTGCCAGCTTTACCAGTCGCGCCATAACATCGTATTTGGCGTGGGAAACCCCCACGCTCGCGTGATGTTTATTGGCGAGGCGCCGGGCCGCAATGAGGATTTGCAGGGCGAGCCCTTTGTGGGGGCGGCAGGCGAGGACCTCAACGGCATTTTGTCGCTGGCGGGGCTCAAACGCGAAGACGTCTACATTGCCAACGTGCTTAAGTGCCGCCCGCCGGGAAACCGCAATCCGCGTCCCGAGGAAGTGCTGGCTTGCTCGCCGTTTTTGCGTGAGCAGATTCGAAGCATCTGGCCCGATATTATTGTGACGCTCGGCAACCCCGCGACGCACTTTGTGCTAAAGACCGAGATTGGCATTACTAAGCTGCGCGGCAGGTTCCACCAGATGGGGCATTTTGTGGTAATGCCCACGTTCCATCCGGCAGCAGCGCTGCGCAATCCGGCGTGGCAGGAGCTGCTGGAGGAAGACTTTAAGATGCTGGGCGACTATCTGGAGCGACATCCCGCGCCAGAGGACGCCTCGGAATAATAAGGAGCATATATGTCCCTGGAGCGCCTGGGGGTAGGTACTTACAAAACGACTTGCGCTGCCGATACGGAGTATTTTGGCGAGCTAATTGCACCGTGCCTTGAGGACGGCGACGTGCTCATCCTGACCGGTGGCCTGGGAGTGGGCAAAACTCACTTTACCAAGGGCGTCTCGCGCGGGCTGGGCGATGGGCATATGGTTACGAGCCCTACGTTCGCGCTCATGGCCGTTCACGATCAAGGTCGTATTCCGCTGTTTCACTTTGATCTATACCGCCTGGAGCATGCCTACGAGCTCGAGGATACGGGCATTTTCGATGTGCTGGGCTATGAGGGTGCTTGCCTGCTGGAATGGGGCGAACAATTCCAGGACGAGCTGACGGATGAGTATCTTTCGGTGACGCTCAAGCGTGATGAGGGCGACAGCGATGTGCGAACGATAACGCTCGAGGCACACGGTGACCGCGCAATGGAGCTTTTCCATTTGATTGATAAGGCTGTACAAGATGAGCTTGCATAACGACAACGCGCTGGTGGTGGCGCTCGATACCTCGACCGACATGCTTGCCTGCGCGGCAAGCTGGATTGATGGGCAGACGGGCGAGACGAAGCTCGTGAGTGGCGATCACATGTGTCGCCGTCACGCCAACGTTGAGCTCGTGAATACCGTTGATGGCGTGCTGGCTCAAGCCGGTCTGGATCGCAGCGATGTTGGTTGCTATGTGGTCGGCCGCGGCCCGGGGTCCTTTACGGGTGTGCGCATCGGCATCTCCACTGCCAAGGGCCTCGCGCGTGGTGCCAATGTTCCGCTGCTGGGCGTGTCGACGCTCGATGCTTGCGCTTGGACGGCGTGGAAGGCTGGCGTGCGCGGCAAGCTTGGTATCTTGGCCGATGCTATGCGCGGTGAGGTATATCCGGCGCTGTATATGCTGGTCGATGAGGGTCCCGAGCGTCAATTTGAGCGCGAGCACGTGGTCAAGGCCGCCGTGGCGCTCGATGAGTGGCGCCAAGCAGCGGACTGGGACCAGGTTCAGCTGACCGGTGACGGTCTCGTGCGCTATGGCAAGCTGCTGGGTGAGGACGAGACCGCCCGCTGCGTGGAGCACGACCTGTGGTGGCCTTCGGGCGAGGGCTTGCTGCTCGCGCACGCTGCGGGTGACGGTGATCCGGCCCGCGTCCTGCCGATTTACACGCGCCTTTCGGATGCCGAGGAAAACGAGCGCAAGCGTCTTGGCCTTGCCGAGAGTGCGCACAGCGAAATTACGGGCGTTGCCGATGAGCTCGCCGGTCGTCATCTGCAGTTTCGTCCCATGGGCGCGGCGGATGCCGAGGGCGCGAGCGCGCTGGAGGCCGCCTGCTTTGAAGATGCCGGACACGAGGCGTGGACGCCGGGCATGTTCCTGTCCGAACTGGGCGAGGACGTCGCTGCGCCGCGTAGTTGGTGGGTGGCACACGACGACGGCAAGCTGCTGGGCCTTGCCGGCGGTATGGTCGTGGACGGTGATGTGCAGATTCTGGATGTCGCCGTCGACCCGGCACATCGCCGTGAGGGCATTGCCCGCAAGCTGCTGTCGCATGTGAGCTATGATGCCCAGATGCTCGGCTGCACCACGGCTTCGCTCGAGGTCGAGGACGGTAACGAGGGAGCGATCGCGCTTTATAACGCTCTGGGCTTTACCGAGGCAGGACGGCGCCGCGGCTACTATGGTGCCGGCAAGGATGCCATCGTCATGACGGCTCCGCTGCCCCTGGTGCTTCCGGTCGATAACGCCTCGCCCGAGCCGACGGCAGCCGAGCAGCGCGTATGGCCGCTGCCTGCGCCTAGGCGCTCCGAGGGGGAGCGTGCCGAAATTGAGCGCCGCCGCCTAGTGCTTGCCATCGAGAGTTCCTGCGACGAGACGGCCGTGGCGATTATCGATGCGGATGGCAATATGCTGGCCAACCAGGTGTCGACGCAAATTGATTTTCATGCCCGCTTTGGCGGCGTGGTGCCCGAGATCGCCTCGCGCAAACACGTTGAGGTGATTGTGAGTGTCGTGGATGCGGCGCTCGAGGATGCCGCAGCATCGCTTGGTCTTGAGGGTGGAGCCATTGCTCCCAGCGAGCTTGCCGCCGTGGGTGTGACGCAGGGTCCGGGCTTGGTGGGCGCGCTCGTGGTGGGCGTTGCCTTTGCCAAAGGCTTTGCCTACGCTGCCGGTAAGCCGCTCGTATGCGTCAACCATCTGGAGGGGCACCTGTTTGCCAACCTGCTGGCGCAGCCCGACCTCAAGCCGCCGTTTATCTTCACGCTCGTCTCGGGCGGTCATACCATGCTTGTTCACGTCAAGGCATGGGGCGACTACGAGGTACTTGGTGAGACACTCGACGATGCTGTGGGCGAGGCCTTCGACAAGGTGGCCAAGGCGTTGGGTCTGGGCTATCCCGGTGGCCCCATCATCTCCAAGCTGGCCGAGACGGGCAACCCCAAGGCGATCGATTTTCCTCGCGCGCTTAACAGCAGGGGGGACTATCGCTTCTCGCTTTCGGGCCTCAAGACGGCGGTGACGCTCTACATCGAGCAGGAGACCAAGGCCGGGCGCACGATTCACCTGCCCGATCTGGCGGCTTCGTTTGAGGCAGCTGTCTTTGACGTGCAGTACAAGAAGGCCAAAAACGCACTGCACGCTACCGGATGCAAGGAATACTGCATCGGTGGCGGCGTCTCGGCCAACCCGCATCTGCGCGAGATGATGATCAAGAAGCTTGGGCGTCAGGGGATCCGCGTAACGGTGCCGCCCTTGTCTGCCTGTACCGATAACGCAGCCATGATCGCGGAGGTCGCCCGCCGCAAATTCGACCGAGGTGAAATCTCGTCGTTCGACGTCGACGCCGATCCAAACATGACGCTGTAGTCGTACGGGTGCGGTCCCCGGCCCTGACCGGCCCGGCGGCCCCATATGAACTTTCCTGCTCTACAGTCCTGCTCACGACGGAGGCCACATTAAGTGGCCTCCTGTTCGTGCGGAACTCGCGATAAAGTTCATATGCGCCGCCCGCTCCCGAGGGGCATCTCTCATGCAAAAACTTTTGTTGGGTAAAGTTCGAGGTCAGTGGCGTTTTATACCGAGAATTTCAAAAAAGTTGAAAATTCATTACAAATTTGCGTTGACTTTAGGTAACTAAAGTTTCATACTGCTTTTCATCCACTGGGGGATGTGAACACGCACGGATCGTTCACATCATGATTGAAGAGGGTTTCTTAGACATGTTCACGCATCAGCTAAACATTATCAGCGTAGTAATTATCTGATGCGGGTTAGCACATACAGCTAGCCCGTACGATAACGGGCGGCTGATGAAGATGAGGGCCGTCGAGCGCAACCGACGGCCCTCATTTTTTATGTCTAGGAAGTTCTTTTTAAAGGAGGAAATGTAATGAACGGAGTTTTGCTCATGGTTGTGGCCGCGGCGGTGCTCGCCTGCGGCTATCTGGGCTACGGCCGCTGGCTGGCCAACAAGTGGGGCGTTGACAAAGAGGCCCTCACGCCGGCCAAGCGCATGAAGGACGGCAAGAGCTTCTCGCCCGTCTCCGCCTTTACCGCGTTCTCGCACCAGTTCAGCTCGATCTGCGGTGCTGGCCCTGTCACGGGTACGATCGTCGCCATGGCCTTTGGCTGGCTGCCCGTCGTGCTCTGGGTCCTCGTCGGCGGCATCTTCTTTGGCGCCGTCCACGACTTTGGTGCCCTGTACGCTTCGATGAAGAACAACGGCAAGTCGCTCGCTCAGCTCATCGAGAAGTACATCGGCAAGACCGGCCGTCGCCTGTTCCTGCTGTTCTGCTGGCTGTTCTGCATCATCGTCATCGCCGCCTTCACTGACATGGTCTGCAAGACGTTCATGTTCACCCCGGCCGTTGACGCTTCTGGCGCCGCTACCGGTGCCATCGACTTCACCAAGTCCTATGCCGCTGGCTGCGCTGGCACCATCTCCATCCTGTTCACCTTCGTCGCTATCGCCTTTGGTTGGGCCCAGAAGAAGTTCAACCTCACCGGTGCCGCCGAGTTCGTCACCGGCGTGGTCCTCATGGTTCTCATGTTCGCCGTCGGTATGCAGTTCCCGGTCTACCTGGATAAGTTCCAGTGGTTCGCCGTCGTCATGGTCTACCTGGTCTTTGCTGGCGCCATGCCCATCCAGATGCTCAAGACCCCGCGTGACTACCTCACTTCCATCATGATGATCGTCATGATCGTTTGCGCTGTCCTCGGCATCGTCGTCCTGGGCGTCAACGGTCAGGCCACTATCACCGCTCCGGTCTTCACCGGCTTCTCCACTGCCTCCGGCATGATGTTCCCGGTCCTGTTCGTTTCCGTCGCTTGCGGTGCTCTCTCCGGTTTCCACAGCCTCGTTTCTTCTGGCACCTCTTCTAAGCAGGTCGAGAAGGAGCAGGACGCCGTCAAGGTCGGTTATGGCGCCATGATCGTCGAGTCCTTCGTCGGCATCCTTGCCATCATCGTCGCCGGCATCATGTTCTCCGACATGAACACCGCCGGTACCGGCGCCCTCAACGCCGGCGTCGCTTCCACCCCGTTCCAGATCTTCGCCGCTGGTATCTCCCGCGGTATGCAGGCCTTCGGTGTTGACGGCACGCTCGCTACCGTCTTTATGACCATGAACGTTTCCGCTCTGGCCCTGACCTCGCTCGATGCCGTCGCCCGCATCGCCCGCACCTCGTTCTCCGAGTTCTTTGCCCAGACCAACGACGCCCTGGCCATCGAGTCCAAGGCCGGCTACATGAAGGTTCTCGGCAACCCCTGGTTCGCCACGGTCGTCACCCTGCTTCCTGGTCTCGCCCTTGCCTTTGGTGGCTATGCCAACATCTGGCCGCTCTTTGGTGCTTCCAACCAGCTGCTCGGCGGTATGACCATGATCACCCTCGCCGTGTTCTGCAAGTGCACCGGCCGCAAGGGCTGGATGCTCTACGTGCCCGTCGCCTTCCTGCTCTGCTGCACCTTCACCTCGCTGGTCCAGAGCGCCATGGGCTGCATGGCCGCTGTCCAGGCTTACGGCTTCTTCGGTACCATCCCGGCTACCGCCACCACGGCCGCCGTCTCCGTCGCCGCCACCAAGGGCCTGCAGCTCGTTTTCGCCGTCCTGCTGATGGTCCTGGGCCTCATCGTCGCCGTCAACTGCCTCAAGGAGTTCTTCGGCAAGGAGGCCGGCTCCATGCCTGACGAGGAGCCCGAGTGGTCCGAGATGGGCAAGGCCGAGTACGGTCGCGCCGCTGCCGCTGAAGCTCCTGCCGACGCCGAGGCCGCCAAGGCCTAGTCGGTCGGACGGGTTGGATCTCCCATCTATTTGACTCGGAAAGACCGGGCCCGCAATCAAGCGGACCCGGTCTTTTTTCTTGTGAGAACAGGTGGTGCAAGGGCGTTCTCGCAGATGTTTTGCGTGGATAGGCTCGTGCGTTGTACCATATGGATGTATATGTGTGCATATGAAAGGGGCCCCGTGGCCAAGACGGTATATTCCGATAATCAAAACAATGTCGATGCTCTGGCTGAGCGCCTGAGCAGCCAGACGTCGCTTTCTGCTGAGCGTGCCAAGCTGGTTGCCTACGACCTGCTTTGCCGCAAGGCGCTCAAGATTAAGTCGAGTGCGCTGGCGCAGATTTTCCGCTCCGTCGATAAGGAATGCGACACCAAGGCGATGCGCGATGAGCTTATCGAGGCAAATATCGTGACCAAGATCGAGGGTAGCGGCATTAACGGGCGCCCGGCGTTCTATACCATCAATGTCGAGATCCGCGATGCCCAGGAGCAGCCTGCCGAGTCCGTCGAGGATTTTGTCGTCGAGGATTCCGCTGACGCGCCTGCTGTGGAAGAAGTTGCTCCGCGTGAGCATGTCGATACCGATGAGTTGCTCGATGAGAACGTCGTGCGCGCCTTTACGGCCAAGGCAGGACGCGGCGGTTTTGGCGGGGGTGGCAAGCGCGATGCGCAGCGCCGCGCCCAGCAGGAGCGCTTCCGTCGCGCCGTTGCTCAAAAGGGTGAGACGGATGCCGAGGCTGTTGAGAACGAGGTTGCTGCCGAGTCGCAGAAGCCCGCGAAGGAGCAAAAGCCCGTGGAGGCCCAAGAGCCCCAGCGTCGCCGTGGTGCCCACTTTAAGGCTGCGCAGCAGGATGTCGCGCATGAGGTTGAAGAGCCTTCCGAGGCTGCAGACGATGTTGAGGAGTCTGCCAAGAAGGCTCCGGGTTCATGCCGTCCCGGCCGCGGTTTTGCGGGACGCGCGTATCCCGTAAGGCGTCAGGAGAAGGGCGAGCCGGCTTCGACCGCTCAGGCCGAGAAGGACGAGAAGGCCGTTGAGCCGGCGGCTCGCGAACAGAAGCCTGTTGAGCCGCAGCTTGAGGTTGATGCCGAGGCCAAGGGCCAGCGGCCTACTGATGAGCAGACGGAGCAGGGCGCGTCGAGCAAGCCTCGCCGCCGTCGCCATCGCGGGGGCCGCAGTTCCCATGCCGAGACTGCAGCCGAGAAGACCACGCCGCAGGACGAGGATGCGAAGGCCGAGGTTTCTTCGGGGCAGCCTAAGCGTCAGCCGACGAAGGAGAGCAAGTCCGATCGCCCGCAGAAGCAGGCGTCTATGCCGAAGCGCGAGCGCAATTCCCAAGGCGATTCTAAGCGCAAGTCTCAGAAGAAGCCGGAGTCTGCCGTAGCAGATACTGCTACCCAGCAGCCCGAGTCGGCCGTCCACGGCGAGGTATCGGCGTTTGCCCTTGCCCGCGTTTTGGGCAGGCAGCTGCTCAAAGTTGTCCCTACGCCTACGGCGCTCTCTAAGATCAAGGAGCAGCAGACTCAAATTGTTAAGGTCGAGGGCAAGGACGGCAAAAAGGCGCCGCAGCGCACCCAGCACAACGAGATGTCCAACCGCAAGATTGCCGAGGAGATTGCAATCATCCAGGCTTGGATCGAGCAGAACCGAGGTGCCGATACGCCGGTTGCTTCGCGTCGCCAGCGCGCCTACCAGATTTTTAACGATGAGAAGGCCTTTGACGGCAAGCACGGCGAGCGCCTAATTCGGCGTATGACCGAAAAGGGCATCAGCATGCAGGCGATTAAGGTCGCCCCCAACCGCCCCGTGCACTTTACGGGTTTCTTTACGCTGGGCGCCGACAAGCCGTTCATTATAGTTGAGAACCTGGATACCTACGACGAGATCGTCAAGCTGCTGCGTGGCCGCAAGCACGCCAAGCTCTTTGGCAGCAAGGTGGGCGGCGTGATTTTTGGCGGCGGATGCAAGGCGAGCGTCTCGCATGCCCTGGACGATTATCTGGCCGAGATCGGCTATCGCTTTAACTACGTCTACTACGTGGGCGATATCGACCGCGAGGGCGCGCGCATTGTCGAGCAGGCTCGCAATGCCAATGTGGTTGAGATCCGCCTGCATGCCGGCATGTACCGCGCCATGCTCGCCGAGCACAAGCGTCGCGTGAAGGCCGGCGGAGAGTGCGAGCCCGCGGCTGCCAACCAGGGCGTGCCGCAGAACTTGGCGGCGACGATCAAGGATCTGCCCATGGTCACGCGTGTGCAGTTCCGCAATGTGCTACGTGAAGGCGGGCGCATTCCGCAGGAGATTCTGATGACCGCCGACTATCGGGATGGCGACTCGGGAAGCTTCGATCGCATGCTGAACAACTAAATTCTACCGAACGGCGGACTTCTTGACGCTGCGAGGGGTCCTGGCACGGCAATCTGACGTTCAACTTCGGCGGCGCGACCAGAAGGTCAGCGCCGCCTTGTTTCACGCCACCTTGCCATACCGGGACCCCTCTCGCTGTCACGTCCAAAACATCGATGTCACGTGGCCTTCTTTGCGTGCGGAACTCGCGACAAACTTAATGCCCGGCCCGTCGGGGCCACACGGCACGTTGCAGAAGGCGGCTCACTTTTCGGAACGGGGCCGATAGGCGTGCCTCAAAAAAATCTACCCCAGTCGCTGTGTAGGGTGTCTATAAAGAGCCGTGGCCAAAAAACATCAAATATGAGTACTGATATTCTTTTAGTAGCAGTAATTTTGACCACATTTAAGGTGATTTGACGTGTCGATCGAGCAGATAAGCTGCCGTATCTCCTCAAATGTTCATTAAAGGAAGACCTTGATGCGAATAAGTCTCATTAAGATCTTCTTTTATTAACGAAAATAATGTAGCTACAACGATAACAGTACTCATATTTGCCGTATTTTGGCCACAGTCCTTCGGAGAGTCCTCGAAAATAGTCCCGAGCCGGCACTTGGGGACGTTCCTATAATGTCGGCACTTAGGAACGTCCCCAAGTGCCGACACCGCGTCTGCCTGCGGCGGCCGCGCGCCGCTGCGTCGCTCCGCATCCTTGCGGGTTCGGATTCCTCCGCTTGGCGGCGTTGGCTCGATTTGCTTGACGTGAGGGGCTCTTGGCTGGTGTGGGACGGAGGGATTCCGCGTCCGCCTGGTCGGCGGCCGCGCCCCGCTGCGTCGCTTCGCTCCTTGCGTGCTGCGCTGGAAAACGCTTCGCGTTTCCTCAGCTCCGCACCCTTGCGGGTTCGAATTCCTCCGCTTGCCCACAAGAAAGCGCCCTGGGCCGTTATGGGCTTAGGGCGCTCAGTTTTAATGGCTGGGACGGAGGGATTCGAACCCCCAACAGCCGGCACCAAAAACCGGAGTTCTACCGTTGAACTACGTCCCAATGTGTGGTGTTGCCCAAAAGCAACTCGTCTAGTTTACCTAATCTGCGAGGGCATCGCAAACGCCGTCGAGTAGGCGTACGGCGAGCGTCTGCGCGTCGCTGGCCGTGAAGGTGCCGTTGTAGCGCGTCATGCCCGTGAGCTCAATGCGAATGCGAGCCGGCTTCTGCTGCGCGGCGACATTGGCGGTGCGGATGCGCTGGGCCAGGTTGTGGCACTCGGCGAGGGCAATCGTGGCGCGTGGCGCGGCGTCGGCGGGCAGCTCGTCGCTTGCGATCTCGAGCACCAGGTCAACGTTGGTTGGGACCTCGGAGTCGCAGAGCATCATGCCGCTGTTGTCGGTCGTTGCCGTGGCGATATTCCACATGCGCGACGCAACACTGCGCGCGATGGGGTCCTCGCCGATAACGGCAATCTGGAAGCGCTCGAGCACGTTGGCGGCGCGAGCAAAACCGATGCGGGACTCGGCTTCGGTGACCGAGGGCTTGCCCTCCCACACATGGTGCAGGCGGTTGATGTAGGCGTAGGTGTCCTGGAAGGCCATGCCGTCGGCAAACAGGCCGACATTTTCCTGGAACTGCTGCAGGGCGGCCTCGGTATGCGGACCAAAGTAGCCGTCGTCCTCGCCGCAGGCAAAGCCCAAAACGTTGAGAGCGCGCTGCAGGGCCTGCACATCGGCGCCATGGAAATTGGGCATGCGCAGATACAGAGTGCGGTCGCCCAGCTTATACGAGGCGTCGACCAGGGCGCTCCAACAGGGGATATCGACGGCATGACCGGCAGCAAGGCCGCTGTCGAGCCTGAAGGTGCTGACGGCCTGCTCGGTGGTGGTGCCAAAGCGCTTGTCGGCAACCTCGGTGTCATCGATTGTATAGCCGAGCTGCAGAAGGCGGGACTGGACGTCCTCGACGGCTGCTCCCTGCATGCCCGTTGTAATAGGTTCCATGAACGAACCCCTTTCGGCGTACCATTCGTACTATTTGAGCGTGTGTCGGATAGACAACGCAAAGGGATGCATAAACATGCACTCAACAGTGTAGCAAGTTGTACCCAAATACGCTGCTGACAGGTTTTATAACCCCCGCTAGTTAAGGCGCTCCACAAAGAAATCTGCCATGGAGAGGAGCAGTTCACGTGCATGCGGGTCGAGCGAAACGTCCTCGATGGCCGCTTTGGCCTTGGCGGTCAGGTCGAGCGCATAAGTGTGGGCGTAATCGATAGAGCCGGTCTCCTGGAAGATCTCCACGGCGCGTGCGAGTTGCGCGGGGTCCTCGGTGCCCGAGGAAAGGATCGCTTCAATCTCGTCGTGATAGCGCTCATCAGACAGGGCGTGCACGGCAACGAGCGTGCGCTTACCCTCGGTGATGTCGGTGCGGAAGTCCTTGTTGGCGGCCTCCTTGGTGCCGATCAAGTTGAGCAGGTCGTCTTGAATTTGGAAGGCAAGGCCCGTGTGCAGGCCAAAGGCGCGCAGCGCCTCAATTTGCTCCTCGCTGCCTCCGCCAATGATGGCTCCGGTGGCAAGCGGCGTGGCTCCGCTGTAGTACGCGGTCTTGTGCGTCGCCATGTCCAGATAATCGTCGACCGAGATGTCGAAGCGTGCGTCACGGACCCAGCCCAAGTCGAGTGCCTGGCCCTCGATGGTGCGAACGATCATCTCGGTGAGCTCGTGGAGCACGCGCAGTTTCACGTCGGACTCCAGCGTGGGGTCGTCGAGAACCGTCTTGGTGACCATGGTGAGCGCTAGGTCGCCACAATTGATGGCAAGCCCCGTGCCCTCGGTGAGGTGCATGCAGGGCTTGCCGCGGCGCAGCTGTCCGTTGTCGGCGATGTCGTCGTGGATGAGTGCGCCCGACTGAAAGTGCTCGATGGCCGCCGCGGCGCTGCGGGCGCTCTCAAAGCTGCCGCCTACCGCGGTGGCGGCGAGCATGCAGATGAGCGGGCGGTGGCGTTTACCGGCGTTGGCCGTAAATGCCGAGAGCGGGGTATACAGGTAGCGCTCGATATCGGCGGAAGTCGCCTGTCCGTCAAAGAACGTGGCCAGATAGTCGTTAATCTGGTCAAAGTGCTGGGCTAAAAAGCTGGTAAACGGACTGGACACGGGTTCTCGCATTCTTTGATAGGTTGCATCGTTGCATTATGCAGACAACATATTGCCACATTAGGGCGTCGAGCGCGGCGGTTGAAGACGATTGGTCCATGCGGCCGCAAGTGCGGTAGGGGCTTGGCTAGATAAGCCCAAAGTGTTCGAGCGCGGTGACGACGCCGTCGTGGTCGATGCTGTCGGTGACATAGTCGGCCTTTTCCTTAAGGAAGTCCGGTGCGTTGCCCATGGCGATGCCAACGTCGACGGCGTTCATCAGCGAGACGTCATTGCTGGCGTCGCCGATGCCGTATACGGTTCCGTGGTGGGGATCGAGGGCGTCGAGTACAGACTGGATGCCCCCGCGCTTCGTGCATTCGCGGGGCGAGATTTCGGTTACCTCGAGTTCGAGCTCGTTAAAGCACAGCAGCGGCTCAAGTGCCTTATCTTGAGCGATGTGGTTGGCGAGCGATGTAGACATCAAGATCTTGTAGGCACTGTAATGTTGCAGCTGCGTGACTGCGTCGCCCAGGGTGCGCGCGTATCCGGGGGCATCGGGGGCATCGGCACTCATGCGCACGACGCCGTTGAGGCCCTCAAAACGGATGACCTCGCCCGATTGCTCAAGGTAGGGGGCAAGATGCTGCAGCATACTGGGCGTCATCGCCAAATCGCGAATCACGTGTCCCTCAAGTTCGACATAGCCACCCGCGAGGCAGACGATGCCGGTCCAGGGCAGCTCGAGCAGCTTTGGATGGATGCAGCTCAGCGTGCGCCCTGTGCAGATAAACGCCATATTGCCCTTGGCGACAAAATCACGGATGGCTTGCGAGACCGCTTCATTGGGATAGGGGGAGAGGTCTCGCTCGCTCTCGGGAAGCTCTTGTGCCACTCGAGGGTCTTGCCAGGCGAGTGTTCCGTCGATATCGAAGAAGCAGATATCGCCGCGCTTATGGGCTGCGCTGGCGGCAGGGGAGGCCGAGGCGGTGGGCACAAATCCCGGCTCGAGGCCCATGATCTGGTCAAAATGCTCTTTAACGCGGGGAACGGAGATGCCGATAATCACCTGGGCGGTCTTGCCCGTAATGATGAGGCCCTTGGCGCCCACCGCGACAAACGACGCATTATCTGCAACGATGGAAGGGTCTGCGACCTCGACGCGCAGGCGCGTGGCGCAGTTGGTTGCGCCCACGATATTGCCAACGCCACCTAAAAGCTGAATTACCCGCTCAGCGAGGACGTGATCTTGATCGGATTGAATACTGACCTCGCCATTGGGAGATTGCTCTTTGGCAAAGCCGCTTCCCGTTAAACGGTCGATTGCCGCGCGATTGGAGACATGATCCTCGCGGCCCGGCGTCTTAAGGTCATAGACCAAGATGAGTGCTCGAAAACTAACAAAAAAGATGAGGCTAAAGGCAAGACCGATACCGAGCGCCAAAAGGTAGGAGCCGGCATGCATTCGCATGAGTGGGATGAAGTTGAAGGCCGTCATTTCCATGAGACCGCCCGAGAAGATGCCGACGATGCCAAAGAAGTTCATGGTCATGGCAAGGCAGGAGGATAGGACGGCGTAGAGCAAAAAGAGTCCAGGATAGGTGAACATAAAGAGAAACTCGAGCGGCTCGGTGACACCGCAGACCACCGAGGCGACGATGGCGGGCAAAAGGATGACCTTAAGGCCGGCGCGGCGTTCGGGTTTGGCGGTGAAATAGAATGCTGCCGCGATGGCGGGAAGGCCAAAGAGCTTGCCCCAGCCGGTGGCGGTAAAACCTGCCCAGGGCGCAAGTTCATTTAAAGGGCGCGTGCTATGGGAGAGAATGGGGAGCAGGTTGGTCCACGTGGCGTAAATACCGTCGTGAATGACCAGGTTGTCGTAATAGATGGGCATATAGAGCAGATGGTGCAGCCCCATGGGCTCGAGCGCTCGCTCCAAAAACACAAAGATGCCCACGCCGAAGGGGCCGACGCCCGCAAGTGCGTGGCGCAGCGTTTCGGTCACAGCGTATGCGAAGGGCACGATGGCGGCCGAGATGGCGGCAAGGGCAAACACGGCAAAAAAGCTGATGAGGTAGACCAGCGAGGAACCCGAGAAGGTGCCGAGCCAATCGGGAACCTTGGCATCGTAGAAGCGGTCATGGATGGCGACGACGGTTGCCGACACCGCCAGCGGGCCGATAATGCCGGTGTCGAGCGTCTTGATGCCGTCGATGACGGTGATGCCGCTGGCGGGGGTTAAAGACGACGGGTACTTAAGCCCAAGGTTGTCGCCGCTCAGCTTAATGATCTCGCTCAAAAAGAAACAGTAGGCAAAATAGGCTACGAGCGCCTCGAGGCAGCAGCGTGCCGGTTGCTTTTGGGCAAGACCGATAGGCAACGCTACGGCAAAAAGGAGCGGGAGACGTTTAAAGACCGTCCACGAGCCGCGCTGGATGATGGTCCAGAAAACGTACCAAGGGGTTCCGTATACGGCGAGATCGCCGACGATGTCTACGGTCGTGGCGAGGGCGGAGATGCCGACCATGAGGCCTGATATAGAAAACAGCATGGCGGGCGCGAACATGGCTCCGCCAAAACGTTGGATTTTCTGCAGCATAATATGCCTTCCGGATGCAACATGCTGTGCGAGCAAGAACGTTTAAACAATGAACTCATTGTAGAGGACTGGCTGCTTGCCGCATTGACGGTTTTGATTCGGTCCGATTTGGGTTTCGGGGGAACCGTCGACGGTAAATAATCCGTGCTTTACCGATAATCGGTTTAAACAACTTTAAGAAATGCTATCGTGCCTAGCCATACATATTCATTAGAGGTGAAATCATGCCAAAAGCGATTTACGAAGGAATCTACCGCGAGATCCGTTCGCGCATCATTAACGGGACCTATGCGTTTCAGGAGATGCTGCCAACCGAAGCCGAGCTGACCGCGGAGTTTGGCTGCACGCGCAATACCGTTCGACGCGCCTTGAGCATGCTGGCCGACCAGATGTTTGTGCAGCCTATACACGGTAAGGGCGTGCGCGTTATTTGGCTTAAGGGCGAAACCGACATGCTGGGCGCACTCGAAGAGGTTGAGTCGTTTGGCGAGTTCGCAAAACGCAACAATGCCGTCGCATCGACCGAGGTCAAGTCTTTTGAACATTTGATTTGCACTGAGCAACTCTCTCGCCGCCTGGGCTTTAAGGTGGGCGAGGAGCTGATTCGCGTAGTGCGTGTCCGAAGCCTCAACGGCAGCGCGCGCCAAGTGGACCATGGCTACTTTTTGGCGTCGGTCGCCAAGGGCCTGACCCCCGAGATCGCGGCGGATTCTATCTACGGCTATCTGGAGCACAAGCGCGGCGTCAAAGTGATGGCGAGCCGTCGTACGGTGAGTGTCGAGCTCGCCAACGATGAGGACTGCAGCTATCTGGACCTTGGCAAGTACAACTGCGTCGCCGTTATGGAGAGCCAGTCGTACACCTCGGACGGCATCTTGTTCGAGGTCACGCATGCCCGCACACACCCCGAGATCTTCCATTACCGCGTCAATTCCAAGCGATAGCCGGCTAGCTCGCAGCCTGACGAGACTCATGCCCTCAAAGCGAAAACGCCCGGTCAAACCGACGATGCATCGGCTTGATCGGGCGTTTTCTCTGCATTCGATAACAAATAATTGTTTATACAAAACTTGTCAAGTATCAAGTCGAAATTACCGTTCACCGAAGTTTTTCTACCGCTCTAGTAATACTTGTTCAAACAACTAGCCAAATAGCGTATTGTACAAATCAGCAAAAGGGGCAAAGTCCCCGAGCCAATCTCCGAAGGCGGCGGCAAAGGGTGCCGCCACGGTGTGAAAGGGTGGATTGTAATGAAGAACGAAATGAGCAGAAGGCAGTTCCTGGGCTTTGCTGGTTCCGCGGCTGCGGTTCTTGGTCTGGGTCTCGTGGGCTGCGGTGGTTCTGCCGGCTCCGGCTCCTCTGCTTCTGGTGACGCTGCCGAGGTCTACTTCCTCCAGTTCAAGCCCGAGGTCGACAAGGAGTGGAAGGAGATCGCCAAGGCGTACAAGAAGGAGAAGGGCGTCGAGGTCAAGATCGTGACCGCCGCCTCCAACACCTACGAGGAGAAGCTCAAGTCCGAGATGTCCAAGAGCTCCGCTCCGACGCTGTTCCAGGTCAACGGCCCCACCGGCCTTAAGAACTGGAAGGACTACTGCGCCGATCTTTCCGACACCAAGCTCCGCGGCGAGCTCATCGACGACTCCCTGGCGCTGCAGTCCGACGGCAAGGATCTGGGT
Organism: uncultured Collinsella sp.; assembly: GCA_900550965.1. Lineage (GTDB taxonomy): Bacteria > Actinomycetota > Coriobacteriia > Coriobacteriales > Coriobacteriaceae > Collinsella. Next base: position 19,743 of record URUC01000018.1, read on the forward strand.
ATCGACTGGGTTCAGGAGAGCTACGGCATCATTTACAACAAGGAGCTCCTCGAGAAGGCCGGCTACAAGGCCGAGGACATCAACTCCTTCGACAAGCTGAAGGCTTGCGCCGATGACATCCAGGCCCGCAAGGACGAGCTCGGCGTTGACGGTGCCTTCACTTCCGCCGGTATGGATGACTCCTCCAGCTGGCGCTACACCACGCACCTCGCCAACCTCCCGCTCTACTACGAGTTCGAGAAGGAGCACAATCAGGAGGACGACGAGATCAAGGGCGAGTATCTCGACAACTTTAAGCAGATCTTCGACCTGTATATCACCGACTCCACCTGCGATCCTTCGCAGCTCGCCTCCAAGACCGGTGACGACGCCACCAACGAGTTCGCAACCGGCAAGGCCGTCTTCTACCAGAACGGCTCTTGGGCCTACGCCGACCTCACCAAGGCCGGTATGACCGACGACCAGCTCGGCATGCTGCCGATCTACATCGGCGTCGATGGCGAGGAGAACCAGGGCCTGTGCTCCGGCGGCGAGAACTACTGGTGCGTCAGCTCCCAGGCTTCCGAGGATGCCCAGAAGGCCACCGAGGACTTCATGTATTGGTGCGTCACTTCTGACACCGCCACCAGCATCATCGCTGACAAGATGGGTCTGACCGCCCCGTTCAAGAGCGCTAAGGAGACCACCAACGTCTTCTCGCAGCAGGCCGTTGCTATGGCCAAGGACGGCAAGAAGACCGTCGCTTGGGACTTCGTTTACATCCCCTCCGAGGAGTGGAAGAAGAACCTCAAGCAGGCTCTCATCGCTTATGCTGCCGACAACACCAAGTGGGACGGCGTCAAGAACGCCTTCGTCGATGGCTGGAAGACCGAGAAGGCTGCTTCCGAGTAAGCAGTTGCTGCCCAAGCTATCTGATTAGCGACAGGGGGCGGGCAGACGTAGGTTTGCCCGCCCCCTGCATATTGAAAGGACCCTTCTATGGGCAAAGCACTCAAGCGCTGGTGGCCGCTCTTTATGCTGCCCACGTGCCTGGCGTTTATGATCGGGTTCGTGATTCCCTTTATCCAGGGTTTCTATCTCTCGTTCTGCCAGTTTATTACCATCAATAACGCGCACTTTGTCGGTATCGAGAACTACGTGCGCGCGCTGTCCGATCCGCAGTTCTCCACGTCGTTCTTCTTTACCGTGGCGTTTGCCTTCCTGTCGACGGTGCTCATCAACGTGATCGCGCTGGCCATTGCGCAGGCGCTCACTCGCAAGGCGCTCAAGGGCACCAACATCTTCCGTACGATTTTCTTTATGCCTAACCTGATTGGCGGCATTGTACTGGGTTACATTTGGCAGATTCTGATCAACTGCCTGCTCTCCAACGTGGGTGCCCAGCTTATCGCCCTCAACTCCGCCGCTGGCTTCTGGGGCCTTATCATCCTGACCCTGTGGCAACAGGTCGGCTACATGATGATCATCTACATCGCCGGTCTGCAGTCCATTCCGTCTGACTACATCGAGGCCGCCAAGGTCGATGGCGCTACGGCATGGCAGACGTTTTGGAAGGTTAAGATCCCCAACCTGATGCCGACCATCACCATCTGCCTGTTCCTGTCCATCACCAACGGCTTTAAGCTGTTCGACCAGAACCTCGCCCTTACCGGTGGCGCCCCGGCGCACTCCACCGAGATGCTCGCCCTGAACATCTACAACACGTTCTATTCGCGTGCTGGCATCGCATGGCAGGGCATCGGTCAGGCCAAGGCAGTTATCTTCTGCATCCTGGTTGTCGCTATTTCTATGATCCAGCTTAAGGCCACGAGGTCCAAGGAGGTGCAGCAGTAATGAAACGCGATAAGGCTATCAACCGCGCGCTCTCGATCTTCTTTACGATCCTGTCGCTCGCATGGATCTACCCCGTGTTCATGATTGCGCTCAATTCCTTTAAGAAAGCGACCGCAATCAGCACCACCACGGCGTTCGATCTGCTCACGCCCGAGACGTTCAACGGCCTCGCAAACTACGTGCACGCTCTGAACGAGCAGGGCTTTGCCTCGGCGTTTATGTACTCGCTTATCATCACGGTCACGTCGGTCGTGCTGATTCTGGTGTGCTGCTCCATGTGCGCTTGGTACGTGGTGCGCGTCAACAGCAAGATCTCGAACTTCTTCTATTACCTGTTCGTCTTCTCGATGGTCGTACCGTTCCAGATGCTCATGTTCACGCTGTCCAACCTCGCGGACCGCATCGGCTTTAACACGCCGTTTAACATCTGCTTCATCTACCTTGGTTTTGGCGCGGGCCTCGCGGTCTTTATGTTCGCCGGCTTCGTCAAGAACATCCCGCTCGAGATTGAGGAAGCGGCCATGATCGACGGCTGCAACCCGGTCCAAGTGTTCTTTAAGATCGTCCTTCCCATTATGAAGCCCACCTATCTTTCGGTCGGCATCCTTGAGACCATGTGGGTCTGGAACGACTATCTGCTGCCCTACCTTACGCTCGACTCCACCAAGTACAAGACCATTCCTATCTTGATCCAGTACTTCCGTGGCGGCTATGGCCACGTCGAGCTCGGTCCCATGATGGCGTGCATCATGATGGTCGTCATCCCCATCGTCATCATGTACATCTTCTGCCAGAAGTACATCATCGACGGTGTGGTGGCAGGTGCCGTCAAGGGCTGATGCCGTAACTGTTTTGCAAGTTTTGGCGGCGCCTCTCAGCGCGGCGCCGCGTATCGAAAGGTAAAGACATGGCCGAGATCGTTCTCAAACATGTTCAGAAGGTGTATCCCAACAACGAGTCAAAAAAGAAGGGCTTCTTTGGCAAAAAGAAGAAGACCGAGGAGAAGAAGCACAACCTCAAGGTTACCGAGGACGGTGTGCTCGCTGTAGAGGACTTCAACCTCACCGTTCACGACCAGGAGTTCATCGTCCTCGTTGGCCCTTCTGGCTGCGGTAAGTCCACGACGATGCGCATGGTCGCCGGCCTGGAGGACATCACCTCCGGCGATGTGTTCATCGATGGCAAGCGCGTCAACGACGTGGCGCCCAAGGACCGCGACATCGCCATGGTGTTCCAGAGTTATGCTCTGTACCCCAATATGACGGTGTACGAGAACATGGCGTTTACGCTTGAGCTCAAGAAGGTCCCCAAGGACGAGATCGACCGCAAGGTTCGCTCCGCTGCCGAGATCCTGGGTATTACCGAGTATCTTGACCGTAAGCCCAAGGCACTCTCCGGCGGCCAGCGTCAGCGTGTCGCCATCGGCCGCGCCATCGTACGTGACCCCAAGGTCTTTCTGATGGACGAGCCCCTGTCCAACCTGGATGCTAAGCTTCGTAACCAGATGCGCGCCGAGCTCATTAAGCTGCGTCATGAGATCAAGGGCACGTTCATTTATGTTACTCACGACCAGACCGAGGCTATGACCCTCGGTGACCGTATCGTGGTCATGAAGGATGGCGTCGTCCAGCAGATCGCCACCCCGCAGGAGGTCTTCAACCATCCCGCGAACATCTTCGTCGCCGGCTTTATCGGCGTGCCGCAGATGAACTTCTTCGATGCCCAGCTGGTGCGCTCGGGCAACGGCTTTACCGTCAAGACCGAGGATATGAACGTGGCGCTCGCCCCCGAGACCTGCGCTCAGCTTGCTCTCAACTGGGACGGCGGCGACGTGAAGGAGATCACGGCCGGCGTGCGTCCCGAGCAGATTCTGCTTGCCGACAAGGGCGAGGAGGGTGCGCTCCAGGGCACCGTCGAGGTGACCGAGCTCATGGGCTCGACCGAGCATGTCCACGTGACCGCTCCCGACGGCCAGTTTGTCCTGATTATCCCCGTCGTCGACCTCGAGGCCAAGGGCGCGCTCAAGGCTGGCGACCCCATCTGGTTCAAGTTCGAGAAGAACGCGACTCATCTCTTCGATAAGGTGTCTGGCAAGAACCTTATCTAGGCCCGGTGCATCCAGGCCCTCCCTTTGGGCGACTGCGGCTTTGCCATCCTTTTGCCGCGGTCACATATAAGGCTCCCCTCCCGTCCACTGGGCGAGAGGGGAGCCTTTCTTTGTGTTGGGACTGTCTGACCGGTCGTTTGTCTCGATCTGTAACGGATAGGGCCGATTTCGGACGTTAGATGTTACAGATCGAGGCGGTTCCGCTGAGCTAACCATTTCATCTAAATCTGTAACACCAAAGGCGAATTTCACCTGCTAGATGTTACAGATTGAGATAAACCCAAGGGGAGGGGCCGGTATGTCTCAATCTGTAACAGCTGGGACCGTTTTGGTTGAGTAGTTGTTATGGATCGAGATTGTTTGGCCGAGTCGGATCACAGGGTAACGTGCGGGCACAAAAAACGGAGCCGCGTTGCCGTGGCTCCGTTTTCAAGAGGATGGGCGATGAAACCGAATTAGCTCAGGTGCCAGATCTCGTCGTTGTACTGGGAGATCGTACGGTCGGACGAGAAGGTGCCGGCGTTGGCGATATTGATGAGCGCCTTGCGCATCCAGGCGTCCTGGTCCTCGTAGTCGGCCAGCACGCGCTCCTTGGTCTGGATGTACTCCTCAATGTCGAGCAGGGCCATAAACCAGTCCTTGCCCTTAATGTCGTCGTGCAGGCGCTGCAGGCGCTCGGCGTTGCCGGTTGCCATAAAGGCCGGGTTGGTGATGAAGTCCACCAGCAGTTTAATGCCGGGCTTGCGGTAGAGCGCACCGGCGTTGTAGGTGCCGTCGGCGTAGAGCTGCTCGACCTGTTTGGACGAGGCACCAAAGGTATAGATGTTCTCGTCGCCCACGAGCTCGGCAATCTCCACGTTGGCACCGTCGAGCGTGCACAGGGTTAGGGCGCCGTTGAGCATGAACTTCATGTTGGAGGTGCCGCTCGCCTCCTTGGAGGCCAGGCTGATCTGCTCGGAGATGTCAGCGGCGGGGATCACGCGCTCGGCGGCGGTGACGTTGTAGTTCTCGATCATGACAACCTGCAGGTAGGGAGCCACGTCGGGGTCGTTTGCAATCCACTGCGACAGCGTCAGGATCAGATGGATGATGTCCTGCGCGATAGTGTAGGCAGGCGCCGCCTTGCCGCCAAAGATGATGGTGACAGGGTGCTTAGGCCTGTTGCCGTTCTTGATATCGAAGTACTTCCAGATGATGTAGAGCGCGAGCATCTGCTGACGCTTGTACTCGTGGATGCGCTTGACCTGGACGTCGATGATGGCGTTGGAGGGAATGGTCACGCCCTGCTCGAGCGCCATGAACTGGCGCATGATGGCCTTGGCCTCGACCTTGGTGGCGGCCAGGCGCTCAAGAACGTCCTTGTCGTCGGCGAACTTGGCGAGTTTGTTCAGATCGCCGGTGCTGCGCCAGTCGGTGCCGATTACATCGTCGAGCAGGCTGGCGAGCGCGGGGTTGGCTCCATGGATCCAGCGGCGGAAGGTGATGCCGTTGGTCTTGTTGGAGAACTTCTCGGGATAGATCTCGTAGAACGGATGAAGCTCGGTGTCCTCCAGGATCTTGGTGTGGAGGGCGGCTACGCCGTTGATGGAGAAGCCAAAGTGGATGTCCATGTGGGCCATGTGGACGGTGTCGTGCTCGTCGATGATGGCGACGCGCGGGTCATCGTGCTCGGCTTTCGCGATCTCATCGAGCTTGACGATAATGTCGGCGATGGCAGGGGAGACCTTCTGCAGGCTGGCGAGCGGCCACTTCTCGAGCGCCTCGGCAAGGATCGTGTGGTTAGTGTAGGCGACCATGGAGCGTACGATGGTCACGGCCTCGTCAAACTCGATGCCATGCTCGGTGGTGAGCAAGCGAATGAGCTCGGGGATGACCATGGTGGGGTGCGTGTCGTTAATTTGGACCACGGCGTAGTCGGCCAGATCGTGCAGGTTGCTGCCGCGCTCGACGGCCTCGTCGATCAGGAGCTGGGCGGCGTTGCTCACCATGAAGTACTCCTGATAGATGCGAAGCAGGCGGCCCTGCTCGTCGGAATCGTCGGGGTAGAGGAACAAGGTGAGGTTCTTGGCGATCTCGGTCTTGTCGAAGTCGATGGAGCTGCCGGGGACCAGGCCGTCGTCGACGCTCGCCAGGTCGAACAGGCGCAGACGGTTCTTGGTGGGCTGGCCGTAACCGGGCACGTCGATGTTGACGAGCTTGGAGGTAACGGCAAAATCGCCGAACTCGACGGTGTAGGAGCGGCCGTCGTCGACTAGGATGTCCTGCTCACCGAGCCACTCGTCGGGGACGGCCTTCTGCTGGTTGTCGACAAAGCGCTGACGGAACAGGCCGTAGTGATAGTTGAGGCCCACGCCATCGCCGGTCAAGCCCAGCGTGGCGATGGAATCCAGGAAGCATGCGGCCAGGCGGCCCAGGCCGCCGTTGCCGAGCGACGGCTCGACCTCGAACTCCTCGATCTTGTTGAGGTCGTGGCCTGCGGCGGTGAGCTGATCCTTAACCTCATCGTAGATGCCGAGGTCGATCATGTTGTTGATGAGCAGCTTGCCGATCAAAAATTCGGCGGAAATGTAATAGAGCTTTTTCTTGCCGTTGTTGAGCGGGCAGGCGGCGGAGCGCTCCTGCACGAGTTTGACCAGCAGCTTGTAAATGCGACGGTCGTCGAGCTGCTCGAGCGAGGTGCCAAAAGACTGCTCGGCGAGTTCCATGAGGTTAATTTGGGGCATGTTTTCTCCTGTGATGGGTTGTTTCATGTCTGCAATTCATAAGAAGCCCGCGCGAGGGGATTGGGGTGGCCTCGCGCGGGAAAAAGCAAGCGCGTCCGCACGGTGGGGAGGGGTCGGGCGCGGTAGCTCCTATTGAGGAAGCTCGATTTCGGCTTCCGACGGGATGCGGAAGTAGGTCTCGGTCCAGTCGGTGAGTTTGTGCTCGAGCTCGCGGGTGATGGCGCCGTCGAGCATGCGCCAGGTCCAGTTGCCGCCCAACGTGGCAGGGGTGTTGATGCGCGCCTCGTTGCCCAAGTTGAGCAGGTCCTGCATGGTGTAGATGCACGTGTCGCTCACGCTGGCGGCGATGGTGCGATTGAGTGCATCTGCCATGGGTTCGCCGGCCTGCTGATGGGTGTACAGGGCTGCCTGCTCGCGCTGACGCGGGGTGGTCGTTCCCTCAAACCAACCGCGCGCCGTCTCGTTATCGTGGGTGCCCACATAGGCGACGGTGTTGGCGATGTAGTTATGCGGCAGGTAGTACGAGTTGGTGCCCTCAAAGGCAAACTGCAGGATCTTCATGCCGGGGAAGCCCGAGTTGTCGCGCATGTCGATGACGCCGGGGGTGAGGAAGCCCAGGTCCTCGGCGATGATGGGCAGCGTGCCGAGCTTTTCCTCGAGCGTCTTGAAGAACTTGAGGCCGGGACCCTGCGTCCACGAACCGTAGGACGAATCGGGCGAGGAGAACGGCACCTCCCAATAGGCCTCGAAGCCGCGGAAGTGATCCAGGCGGATGACGTCGTACATGTCGAGGGCGGCGCGAATGCGGCCCTCCCACCAGGAGAAGCCGTCGGACTCCATGGCGTCCCAGTCGTAGATGGGGTTGCCCCAGTACTGGCCGGTGGCCGAGAACTGGTCGGGCGGCGTGCCGGCGACGCTCACGGGATTGCCGGCGGTGTCGATCTTAAAGAGCTCAGGCGTCGCCCACATCTCGACGGAGTCACGCGAGACATAGATGGGCAGGTCGCCGATGATGAGAATGTCGCGCTCGTTGGCATAGGCCTTGAGGCGGCTCCACTGGCGATCGAAGAAGTACTGCGTCATCTGGTGGTAGAGCATACGCGCCGGATGGTCGGCGCAGACCTTGGCGGAAGCCTCGCCGCGGGTGCGGAGCTCCGCGGGCCACTCCCAAAACGCCTTGAGACCGCACTCCTCTTTGACGGTCATGAACTCACAGTAGGGGATGAGCCAGTCCTCGTTGGCCTGGATAAAGTCATCGAAATCGGCCGGCTTGTCGGCAGCAAAGCGCTCGGCGGCGCGGTCGAGAATCTGACGGCGGCCACCAAAGATGGCACCGTAGTCGACATTGCTGGGGTCGGATCCCAGATACACGCCATCGATATCGCGCTGCTCCAGATACCCTGCCTCGATAAGCTCGGCAAAGTCGATAAAGTTGGAGTTGCCTGCGCGGGCCGAGAACGACTGATAGGGCGAATCGCCATAGCTGGTCGTCGTAAGGGGCAGAATCTGCCAGTAATGTTGTTTGCACGAGGCGAGAAAATCGACGAAGTCGTAGGCATTCCAGCCAAAGCCGCCGATTCCGTATGGTCCGGGCAGAGATGAGACGGGCATGAGGACGCCGCTTGCACGCTCCATGAATGCGCTCACCAACCTTCTTGTTGTGGGGTCGGCCTGCCGATGGGTATGCAGTCCGCCTCCGATGTTCTGATTCGATACGCCTATTGTAAAACATGTTGTTTAAACATGTACAGGCAAGATAAAAAAGTTGGTCGATTTTCGGCGAATGGCTACATGCCATGAAAAAGCCCCGACCTCACAACGTGAGATCGGGGCAAGAACGGTATGTAGGTTTTTGCTACTCGGCGTCGGCGAAGCCGTTGGGGTTGTGGCTCTGCCAGTTCCAGCTATCGCGGCACATGTCCGCGATGTCGTACTGGGCCTTCCAGCCCATCATGCGCTCGGCCTTGGAGGCATCGCACCAGTTGGCAGCGATGTCGCCGGCGCGGCGCTCGCGGATCACGTAGGGCAGCTCCTTGCCGCAAGCCTTGGAGAAGGCGGCGACGACCTCGAGTACCGAGGTGCCGGTGCCGGTGCCCAGGTTGAAGATCTCGACGCCGGTCTTGCCGTTCATCCAGTTAAGGGCGGCAACGTGACCAGAGGCCAGATCGCACACGTGGATGTAGTCGCGCACTCCGGTGCCGTCGGGGGTGGGGTAGTCGTTGCCAAAGACGTGCACCTTTTCCAGCT
>URUC01000019.1 GCA_900550965.1 uncultured Collinsella sp.
CATGGGGTAACTTCCCAGCGCGTCCTCGGACATGCAAAAAGGCTCGCTGCGCACTTCGTGCGGCGAGCCTTTTTGCGTCCTGCGGAATGCGCTGGGAAGTTACCCCATGCGGCCAGCTGCGGGATCTTTGCTGCGCTCGAGCAAGCAACCCAACATATATCTGAATTTGGATGGGAGGGGCTTGTTGCTGATAGGGGCGTTGAGCTGTTGTTGACACTTTGGGATGCGTGGCGCCCTAGGTTGGGGTGATGCTTTGGGATGAGCTTCTTACTTAGCTGAAGAGGGGCTGTATGGCTGAGAGGTAGTCTTTGGCTACGTTGGATTTGTTGGCTTGGAAGTTGTGCCAGGCCCACCATTGGACCATTCCTACGAAGCTTGAGGCTATGTGGTGTAGTAGGAAGCTTCGGTCCATGGTGGCGGCGGGGCCGTTTGGGTCGGTGGGGACGGTTTCGGCTGCTCGTGACATGATGGTCTTGCGTAAGCAGTCGGCGAAGACGCGTGAGCCGGCGCCGGCTACGAGGGCTCGTACGCCCTGGCGGCGTTCCCAGAGGTTGTTGAGGATATGCTCGACTTGTACGAGCGGATCATCGAGCGGTGTGCCATCGTCGTCGAGGGCGTGGGTGCAGATGTCGCTCACGAGTTCGGACAGTAGGTCATCTTTGCTCTTGAAGAGGCCGTAGAACGTGGCCCGACCCACATGGGCGCGAGCGATGATGTCGCCGACGGTGATCTTGCCGTAGTCCTCCTCGCGAAGGAGCTCGGAGAATGCTGCAACGATGGCGGCGCGGCTTTTTTCCTTGCGGGCATCCATGGCTATGCGTCCGCGTGAACGAGCAGGCAGCGGAGCGTGCCGGAGCAGCCCTCGTAAGGGCGCTTGCCGGCGCCGTAGCCGACGGCCTCGATGTGGTAACGGACCGGCAGGTGCTCGGACGTGCGCAGTGCGGCGACGACGGCAGCGCCCGTGGGCGTCACGAGCTCACCAGCGACCGGTGCAGGCGTGAGGGCGATATTGCCCGCCTGACACAGGTTGACGACAGCGGGGACGGGAATGGGCATAAGGCCGTGGGCGCAACGGATGGTTCCGTGGCCCTCGGAGAGCGACTCGACCACGATATCCTCAATACCCAGATCGTCGAGGCAGATGGCAACGGAGCAGACGTCGACGACGGAGTCGACGGCGCCCACCTCATGAAACAGGACGGTGTCGGGCGTTTTGCCGTGAGCCTTTGCCTCGGCATCAGCGAGTACGGAAAAAATGGCGAGGGCGCGACGCTTGGCGCCATCGCTTAGCTGCGAGCCATCGATGATGGCGGTGACGTCCGCCAAAGAACGGTGGTGATGGCCGTGGGCGTGATGGTGACCCTCGTGGCCATGACCGTGGGCCTCATGGTCATGCTCGTGGCAGTGCTCGTGCTCGTGCTCGCCATGATCATGATGGTGGTGCTCATGCTCGTGTGTGTGCTCGGCAGCCGCTTTGTTGCCGTAGAGCCAGGCCATATCGTGATCGTGGTTCTCGAGTTCCTCTGCAAGCTGGACGTCAAAGTCGCAGGCGTCGATGCCATGCTTGCTTACGCGTGTGACGGCGATCGTAAAGCCGTCGACCGGCAGCGTGGCGAGCTGCTCGCGCAGGTGCTCCTCGCTGGCGCCTAGGTCGAGCAGGGCCGCGACGGTCATATCGCCGCTGATGCCCGAGGTGCCGTCGATGATAAGCGTGTGCTGATGATTGGACATGGAATGCTCCTTAACGGGCGCAGGGCGTGCCGGCGCCCAGATGATTGATAAGACTTGCCTGGTAGGCGGCACCAAAGCCGTTGTCGATGTTGACGACCGAAACGCCGCTGGCGCAGGAGTTGAGCATGGCGAGCAGCGCGGCTACGCCACCAAAGCTCGCGCCGTAACCCACGCTGGTGGGAACGGCTATGACCGGACAGCTTACCAGGCCGCCGACAACGCTCGCCAGTGCGCCCTCCATGCCGGCGATGGCGATGACCACCTGCGCCTGAGCAAGCTCCTCGGCATGCGCGAGTAGGCGGTGCAGGCCGGCGACACCTACGTCGTAGAGGCGGTCGACCTCGTTGCCATAGAACTCGGCCGTCAACGCGGCTTCTTCGGCGACGGGCAGGTCGCTCGTGCCGGCGCAGGCGACGACGATGCGTCCGTTGCCGGTGGGGGAGGGCTTGCCGCCCACGAGGGCGAGCTGGGCGTCCGGGACATATCCCAGGTCGATGCCGTTGCCGAGAAGCTCAGCGGTGCGCGCGGCTTTTTCGGCATCCAAGCGCGTGACCAGGATGCGCTCCTGGCCGGCATCGCGCAGTGCTTCGATAATGGCGGCAATCTGATCGGCGGTTTTACCGGCCCCGTAGACAACCTCGCCGGCCCCCTGGCGCACCCCGCGCGAAAGATCGAGCTGCGCAAAGCCCAAATCGGCGGTCGGAGCCGTTTGGATGCGCGTGAGGGCGTCGGCAGGGGTGACTGCTCCGCCGGCAACATCGCTCAGCAATTGCTCAAGATCTCGCTTATCCATATATGTTCCCTTCGACGGCGCAAAGTTTAGCACTCAAAGGGTATGTTTCCGAACACTAAGACAAAATTGTTCGGAAACTATAGGACAGACTGATTCAATTGTTAGACGGATCGACTAGTCGCGCAGGATGATGTCCATGGCGAGCATCAGGTTGCGCTCGTCGATGGCAAACGGGGCGGCCTCGCGCGTCTTGGGCTTGGCGCAAAACGCGATGCCCGTGCCCGCGGCCTGAATCATGGGGATGTCGTTGGCGCCGTCGCCGATTGCGACGGTGTGGGCCATATCGACGCCGCACTCAACTGCCCAATCTAGCAGCTGGATGAGCTTGGACTCCTTGGTTACAATGTCTGCCGCCAGCCTGCCGGTGAGCTTGCTGTCCATGACTTCCAGGCGGTTGGCCAGGTAAAAATCGATGCCCGCGGCGGCCACGATCTTATCGGCGACCTCGTGAAAGCCGCCGCTTACCACGCCGACCTTCCAGCCCTTGCTGTGTGCCGAGCGCACAAGCTCCAGCGCACCGGGAGTAAACGTCACACGCTCAAAGGTGCGCTCGAACACGCTTTCGTCCAAGCCGGCAAGCAGCCCAACGCGCTCCTCGAGTGCCTGCTTAAAGTCGAGCTCGCCGCGCATCGCACGCTCGGTAATTTGCGCTACTTGCTCGCCCACGCCGGCTTCCTCGCCCAACAGGTCGATGACCTCCTGGTTGATGAGCGTGGAGTCGATATCCATAACGATGAGGCGTGCAGTCATGGCGGGCCTTTCCGAGTGCAGTTGTATTGGGGCACATTGTCGCACGTGGCGCGCGTCGGCGACGGCCACGGTGCGTCAATTGTTTCGTCTCCGTCAAGTCTTTGGGCAAGAGCTACTTTTTCGCGGCACATCGACGCGGGTGCGATAAGATAGAACGCCATGTCCGGCTGCGCGGTTTACGCAGGCTGGGCAAATCTGTACGACGCCGCCCGGAACGACACGGGGCGGCACAGATCCATAAAGGAGGATCACTGGTATGAGCCAGACCCGTCCCATCGATGAGCATTCCATGCACACCCGTACCTGCGGCGAGCTTCGCTTCGAGAACGTGGGCGAAGAGGTCACCCTCACCGGTTGGGTGAGCCGTCGCCGCGACCACGGCGGCCTTATCTTCTGCGACCTTCGTGACCGCGAGGGCATCACGCAGCTCACCTTCGACCCCGAGCACTCCGATGGCGATGCCTTTAAGATCGCCGAGACCATGCGTCCCGAGTGGCCCATCAAGATTCACGGCGTCGTGCGCGCCCGTGGCGAGGAGACCACCAACACCAAGCTCGCGACCGGCGAGATCGAGGTCCTGACCGACCACGCCGAGGTGCTCAACACGTCCGTCACCCCGCCGTTCCAGATCGAGGACGGCATCGAGACCAGCGAGGACACCCGCCTGCGCTATCGCTATCTGGACCTCCGCCGTCCCGAGATGATGGCCAATCTCAAGCTGCGCTCCGACTTTACCTTTGCCATTCGCGAGGCGCTGCACAACCGTGAGTTCATGGAGGTCGAGACGCCCTCCCTGTTTAAGTCCACGCCCGAGGGCGCTCGCGACTTCATCGTTCCCAGCCGTATTCAGCCGGGCAACTTCTACGCCTTGCCGCAGTCCCCGCAGCTTCTGAAGCAGCTGCTCATGGTCGGTGGCGTCGAGCGCTACTACCAGGTTGCCAAGTGCTTCCGCGACGAGGACCTGCGCGCCGACCGTCAGCCCGAGTTCACTCAGGTCGATATCGAGATGTCCTTCGTGGACCAGAACGATGTCATGAGCGCGCTCGAGGAGGTCCTGGCCGACGCCTTCGGCCGCATGGGCGTCGAGATGCCCACCCCGCTGCGTCGCATGGACTACTGGGAGGCCATGGACACCTATGGCTCGGACAAGCCCGATACCCGCTATGGCATGCACCTGGTCGACCTGACCGACATCTTTGCCAACTCCAAGTTCAAGGTCTTTGCGACCGCCGCAAACGAGGAGGGCTCTGTCGTCAAGGCTATCAACGCCAAGGGCGCCGGTGCCTGGGCACGTGCCAAGATCGATAAGCTCGCCGGCGTGGCCTCCACGTTTGGCGCCAAGGGCCTGGCCTGGATCGCCTTCCGCGAGGACGGCTCCATCAACAGCCCCATCGTCAAGTTCTTCTCGGACGAGGAGATGGCCGCTCTGCGCGAGCGCATGGACGTCGAGCCCGGCGACCTCGTGATGTTCGCCGCCGGCCCGCGCCTGCTCTCTGACGAGATCCTGGGCGGCATGCGTTCCCACATGGCCAACGCGCTCGAGATCAAGCGCGAGGGCCACGACTTCCTGTGGGTCGTCAACTTCCCGCTGTTCCACTGGGATGAGGACCGCAAGGCCTACGCTGCCGAGCATCAGCCCTTCACCCTGCCGACCGAGACCGACATCGCCAAGATCGAGGCCGACCCGTTGGCAGCCGGTTCGTGCACCTACGACTTTGTCATGGACGGCTTTGAGGCCGGCGGCGGCGGTATGCGTATTCACAACGCCGAGATGCAGATGTCCATGCTCAAGCTCCTGGGCTTTACCGAGGAGCGCGCCGAGTCTCAGTTTGGCTTCCTCATGGAGGCCCTCAAGTTTGGTGCGCCCCCGATGGGCGGCTTCGCCCTGGGCCTGGACCGCGTGTGCATGCTGCTCACCGGCTCCGACTCCATCCGCGACGTCATGGCGTTCCCCAAGACGGCCAGCGGCTCCGACCTCATGTCGGGCGCCCCGAGTGCCGTTTCCGGCGCCCAGCTCAAGGACGTCAGCCTGCGCTTGATGTAGGCAAGCGGCTACCTATTGCCTGTAACGAGGGAAGGACGTGTGCCTTCCCTCGTTTTTTGTGGGACGGGGGTGCGCCGGTAACGTACAATAACTACCACGTGGCTGGGTTTGCCGGCCGAATGTGCGACGTCGTGGGAGGGGACATGGTCGAGTTTACAAAGACGATTAAAGATCCGCTGGGATTGCATGCCCGCCCGGTTGCGCTGCTCTATGACATTATTGCCAAGCATCGTAGCAACGTATCGGTCAGCATCGGCGATCGCCATACCGACGGCCGCGATGTGATGGGGCTCATGGCTCTCTACGGCGAATGTGGCGAAGACATCGTGTTCCGCGTTTCGGGCGTGGATGAGGCCTCCTGCGTCACGTCGATCAGAAACCTCTCGCTCTAAGCATGACAGGGCGCGGCAAAGGACAGCTCTTTGCCGCGCCTTTTTGTTTCGTATAGGAAACTTTTTCGGAATCTAAATGGGACCCTTTCCAAAAAGTTAACCACGTGCTAGTTTACTAAAGCGAACATAGATGTGGTTAACTTTTACCGCGTCGATGTTGAGGACGAACTGACGTTAGGAGCCACTCATGTCTTGCGGACCGCAGATGCCGGCAATGCCGCTTTCGATGGTAAAAGCGGGCGAAACCGTGCGCGTGTCTCGTGTAAAGGGCAATGAGGATATGAAGCACCACCTCAAGGACCTCGGCTTTGTCGAGGGCAACGAAATCCACGTGGTGAGCTCGAGTGGCGCCAATATCATCGTCACCGTGCTGGGCGCACGCTTTGGCATCGATTCCAAGGTTGCCATGCACATCATGACCGTCGGTTAGTCGACGGTATTTCTGTACGCACTGAAAGGGGGACAAGTAAATGAAGACGTTGGGTGACGTTAAGGTGGGCGAGAGCTCCACCATCGTCAAGCTTCACGGTGAGGGTGCGCTTCGCCGCCACCTTATGGACCTGGGGCTCATCAAGGGCACTTCGTTCAAGGTCGTGAAAGTTGCACCGCTCGGTGATCCGGTCGAGATCAACGTGCGCGGCTACGAGCTTTCCATCCGCAAGGAGGAGGCCGCCGTCGTCGAGGTTCAGTAAGGACTCGTGACGTATATTTCTGCAGATAAAGTTAGGTTTTTCTAACTTAATGCTACAACTTTAAAGCACATTATCCAGCCTGCGCGGAGAAAGCAGCGCAGGCACACAAGGAAGAAGGATTGAATGGCGGACTCTCAGATCCATGTCGCGCTGGCGGGTAACCCCAACTGCGGCAAGACCACGCTTTTCAACCTGATCACCGGCGCCAACGGCTACGTTGGCAACTGGCCCGGCGTCACGGTTGAGAAAAAGGAAGCCAAGCTCCTGAGCGACAAGAACGTTACCATCACGGACCTCCCTGGCATCTACTCGCTTTCCCCCTACAGCCCCGAGGAGCAGTGCTCGCGCGATTACCTCATGAGCGGCGAGCCTGATGTCGTCGTCCAGGTGGTCGACGCTACCAACCTCGAGCGCAACCTGTACCTGGCGCTTCAGGTTATCGAGACCGGCCTGCCCGTGGTCGTTGCCCTCAACATGGCCGACTTGGTCGAGAAGAACGGCGACAAGATCGACACGGACAAGCTCTCCAAGAAGCTCGGCTGCCCGGTCATGATGATCTCCGCTCTTAAGAACAAGGGCATCACGGAGCTATTCGAGCAGGTCAAAAAGTCCGCTGCTTCCAAGGGCCAGGTGCCGGAGCACAAGTTCGATTCCTCCATTGAGGACGTTCTGGACCACATCGAGAACAATCTGCCGGCGAGCGTTCCCGCCAACAAGCGTCGCTACTACGCCGTCAAGCTGTTCGAGCGCGACGCGGACGCCTGCAAGCTCATCAACCTCACCAAGGAGAAGGCCGCTCGCGTCGAGCAGCTGGTCGCCCAGTGCGAGCAGGATTGCGACGACGACGCCGAGTCCATCATCACCGGCGAGCGCTACGGCGTGATCGCCCACATCATCGACGAGTGCCTCACCAAGGCTCCGGCCAAGATGAGCACCTCCGAGAAGATCGACCGTGTGGTTACCAACCGTATCTTGGGCCTGCCGATCTTTGTGGTCATCATGTTCTGCGTGTACTACATTGCCGTCTCTACCTTGGGCGGCACGGTGACCGACTTCACCAACGACCAGCTCTTTGGCACCGACGGTTGGTATGTGCTCGGCCAGGGCCGCGACGCCTACGACGCAGCTGTCGAGGCTGCGGGTGACGCCGCCGACTCGGTCGACCCGGCACAGTACGGCCCCTATGTTCCGGGTATTACCACCGTGGTGCACGATGCCCTTGTGGCGGGCGGCACCGAGGACGGTGGCCTGGTCGATTCGCTGGTCTGTGACGGTATCGTCGGCGGTCTGGGCGCCATCTTCGGCTTCGTGCCGCAGATGTTCCTGCTGTTCGTGATGCTGTCTTTCTTGGAGGACTGCGGCTACATGGCCCGCGTCGCCTTCATCATGGACCGCGTGTTCCGCCGCTTTGGCCTGTCCGGCAAGTCCTTTATCCCCATGCTCGTGTCCTCGGGCTGCGGCGTCCCCGGCGTCATGGCCACCAAGACCATCGAGAACGAGAAGGACCGCCGCATGACGGTCATGACCACCACGTTTATTCCCTGTGGCGCCAAGCTGCCGATCATCGCTCTGCTCATGGGTTCCATCATCGGCGATTCTTCCACCACCGCCGCATGGATCAGCCCGCTGTTCTACTTCTTGGGCGTCTTTGCCGTCATCGCCTCGGGCCTCATGCTCAAGAAGACCAAGCTCTTCGCCGGTCGCCCGACGCCGTTCGTTATGGAGCTTCCCGCCTATCACTTCCCGGCAATCCGCTCTTGGGCGCTGCATGTATGGGAGCGCTGCTGGGCCTTTATCAAGAAGGCCGGCACGGTCATCTTCGCGTCCACCGTCGTGGTTTGGTTCCTCTCCAACTTTGGTAGCTACAACGGTTCCTTCGGCTTCCTGCCTGCGATGGACGGCATCCCCGAGGAGTTTATGGACTACTCCGTGCTCGCCATGCTGGGCAACCTGGTCGCCTGGATCTTCGCCCCGCTCGGCTTTAGCACCTGGCAGGCCACCGCGCTGACTGTCTCTGGACTTGTCGCCAAGGAGAACGTCGTCGCCACCGCCGGCTCGCTGCTGTCCGTTGCCGACGCCGCCGAGACCGACCCGAGCCTGTGGACCGCGTTCGCCGGCATGTTCCCGACTATGGGCGCTTGCGTTGCCTTTGGCGCCTTTAACCTGCTGTGCGCCCCGTGCTTTGCCGCCATGGGCACTATCCGCAACCAGATGGACTCCGGCAAGTGGACCGCGATTGCCATCGGCTACGAGTGCGCCTTTGCCTGGGTGATCGGCCTGTTCATCAACCAGTTCTACAACCTGCTTGTCCTTGGCCAGTTTGGTATTTGGACGGTTGTAGCCATCGTTCTGCTGGCTGCGATGCTCTTCCAGATCTTCCGTCCCATGCCCAAGCACGCTTGGACCGACGAGGACGAGACCAACACCGCTTCCGCTGCAGTTTCCGCTTAAGTCCGAATAAGGATCAGCCCCTTTCCACGAGCCCGGGTGTCCCAGCGACACTCGGGCTTTTTGGTGAGGGAGATGTGGCGTTTCCGCAGATAAAACCGACCAAAATAAACCTGTCCCTTTTTGGCAGGTGGAGAATGGGGTAAAGTAAGTGGTGGTTAACTAGAGGAGGCTTGCTATGGCACCTATCGATATTGTTGTACTGGCTGTTATCGGCATTGCGTTTGTCGCCGTGTGCGTGCGCATTTATCGCAAGGGCACCTGCGCCGACTGCGCTCAGGGCGGCGTTTGCACGGGACATTGTTCCAACAAAAAAACCTGCGCCGCACTTAAGGGCGTGGACAAAATTGCCGAAGACTTGGGCCGCGGTATCAAGTAAGGTCCGTCATCCAAGCGCCTCGCGAGCATCCGTTTGCGGGGCGCTTTGCACATTTGGCGGCGAGCGCGGCGAGTTGAAGAGTGATTTTGGGGTATCGTTACCTGTACTGTTAATTGGCAACTTATCTATAACGGAGTAACCCCATGAGCGCTCGCGTAACCATGAAGGACATTGCCGCCGAGCTTGGCGTTTCCATCAATACCGTGCACAAGGCCCTGACGGGTAAGGCCGGCGTGAGCGAATCCGTGCGCTCCAAGGTGAATGCCAAGGCCGAGGCCATGGGCTACCATCGCAACACAAGTGCCTCGAGCCTGCGCCGCAAGGATATCAACCTGGTGTTTTGCCTGCCCCGCGCATCGCGCGAGGGGGCGTACTTTTTCCGTTACCTTTGGGAAGGCTGCAACCGCTTTGAGCAGGAGGTCATCGATCAGGGCATTACGGTTGAGCGCGTAGAATTTGGCGTGGGCGGCTACGCCGATGCGCTCGAGCAGATTGATGAGCGTCTGCAGGTAGGCGAGAAGATCGATGGTCTGCTTGCCTATGTTCCGGGCGATGACCGCGCGACCGAGCTCTTGAGGCAGATTGCCGAGGCGGGCGTGACAATCGAGCTCGTAGACGGCGACCGCCCGCACCTCGATCGCCTGGGTGCCAGTCTGGCGGACTATTCCGCGGCGGGCAGTCTTATGGCAGAGCAGGCGGCAAATCTGGTCCACGCTTCTGGGGCTGACGCCCGCGTGCTCCTGTTGGCGGGCGACCCCTATACCGATTCACACTACCTGACCGCCCGCGCCTTTCATAATTACCTGCGCGAACACGATATTCCATGGCAGGTTGAGGACCTTGCCGGCGCCCATGCGCAAGTCAAACAGCTCGAGCGCGAGCTTGAGCAGCGCTTGAGTACGCCGGATGCTCCCGAGCTCATCTGTAGCGTTTTTGCCGTTGGTTCCGAGGTGGTCGCCGACGCGCTTGTTTCAAGCGGCAAGGCCGGCAAGGTCATGGTAATCGGCAACGACCTGTTCCCCGAGAGCGCCTTGGCCTTGCGCCGTGGCATCTTTACCAATATTGTCTATAAGGACCCGGTGAGCCTGGCCTACCGTGGCGCCAAGACCTTGGGCGAGTATCTGCTGTGGGGTAAAACTCCGGCGGAGCCCGTGCAGAAGGGTGCTGTGGAGATGGTGTTTGCCAGCAACGTCGACCGCTACTGCGAGCTTGCGGGAATTTAGCCGTTTAGTCAGGTACCCCCTCTTGCGACGTGCATTTTTTGGAGTATTCAGCAATGGCGTGTCCCGAAAGAGGTTAGGACGACTGTTTTAAGTGCCCCCGATGGCGTAATTCGCCATCGGGGGCATTTATTTATGCCGATTGGGCGCAATATGAGCATCAGATAGGGCTTCGAAGACGGTGCGCGGTGCGCTCCGATGCTGAATACTCCCAAAAATGCACGGCGGAACATGACCCACCTGGCCAAAGCGCTCAAGTTCGGTATTCGGGGACGCCTGCCAATTCGCAATACATACAAGTCACGGCTCCAGTAACCGTTGAACGGGCAAAAACGACCGTTCACCCCATGGTGGTTAGGTGAACGTTCACCTTTTAAGTCGCAATGAATTAGTATAGTGAACGTTCACCTAGAGGATAACGAGCGCATCGTGCGCCCGCTCCGCCAACAAAGGGGTTGTTTGATGAAAAACTTCATGGACGATCAGGATTTCCTGCTGAGCACCAAAACCGGTGAGGAGCTGTTCCACAACTTTGCCGAGGGCATGCCCATCGTTGACTACCACTGCCACATTTCTCCCAAGGAGATCTGGGACGACAAGCGTTTTGAGAACATCACCGAGGTTTGGCTGGGCGGTGACCACTACAAGTGGCGCCTGATGCGTGCCAACGGCGTCGACGAGCGCTTCATTACCGGCGATGCCCCTGCTCGCGAGAAGTTCCAGAAGTGGGCCGAGACCCTGGGCCGTTGCGTGGGCAACCCCGTCTTTGAGTGGAGCCACCTGGAGCTTAAGCGTTACTTTGGCTACGAGGGCGTCCTGAACGGCAAAACCGCTCAGGAGGTCTGGGACCTTGCCAACGCCAAGCTCGCTGAGGCCAGCTTTACTTGCCGCAACCTCATCAAGCAGTCCAACGTCCGCATGATCTGCACTACCGACGACCCCGCCGACAGCTTTGAGTGGCACAAGAAGATTGCCGCCGACGACAGTTTTGACGTTCAGGTCGTTCCCGCCATGCGCCCCGATGCCGCCCTGCGCATCGAGCGTGGCCAGGAGTTCGCCGACTACTGCAAGCATCTCTCCGAGGTTGCTGGCGTTGAGATCAGCGACTTCGAGGGCATGAAGGCCGCCATCTCCAAGCGCTACGAGGTCGCCCACGAGCTGGGCTGCCGCGCTTCCGACCACGCGCTCGACTACATTATGTACGTTCCGGCTACCGCCGACGAGATCGAGACTATCTTTGCCAAGGGCCTTGCCGCCGAGCCGCTTACCGAGGACGAGGTCCTCAAGTACAAGACGGCCTTTATGCAGTTCGTCGCCGGCGAGTATGTCCGCCTTGGCTGGGCCATGCAGCTGCACTTTGGCTGCAAGCGTGACAACAACCGCGCTATGTTCGCCAAGCTCGGTCCCGACACCGGCTACGACTGCATCTCCAACTACACGCCGTCCGACCAGCTGGCCGATTTCCTCAACTCCATCCAGGAGTCCACGGGTCTGCCCAAGACCATCCTGTACAGCCTGAACCCCATCGACAACACCATGATCGATACCGTGATGGGCTGCTTCCAGGAGGCTCCGACCGCCGGCAAGATCCAGAACGGCTCTGCCTGGTGGTTCAACGACAACGAGATCGGTATGCGCGAGCAGCTTACGGCTCTGGCTAACGAGGGCGTGCTGGGCAACTTTGTGGGCATGCTTACCGATTCCCGCTCCTTCCTGTCCTACCCGCGTCACGAGTACTTCCGTCGCGTGCTGTGCGGCGTGATCGGCGAGTGGGTCGAGCAGGGCAAGTATCCGGCCGACATGGAGCTGCTGGGAGCCATCGTGCGCGACATTAGCTACAACAACGCGGTCCGCTACTTTGGCTTTGACCTGGATACCGTCGAGGCCTAAACCCGCATCGAATCACACCGAACTCGGGAGCGCCGTTGCCACACGCGGCGCCCCCGTTTTGCCTGCACGCTAACAGCAATCTAAGGAGAGACATCGATGGAGAACATCAGCTACGAGACGCTCGAGAAGATCGGCTACAAGGGCTACCTGCTGCCCAAGGACGCGCCCGAGAAGGTTCTGCAGTTTGGCGAGGGCAATTTCCTGCGCGCCTTCGTCGACCGCTTCTTTGACATGGGCAACGAGGTAACCGGCTGGAACGGCAAGGTTGTCATGGTCCAGCCCATCAGCGGTGCCTTTGGCTTTGCCGACGGCATTAACGCTCAGGATGACCTGTACACCGTGCTGGTGCGCGGCAAGGAGAGCGGCAACACGGTCGACGAGTCCCGTGTGATCAGCGCCTGCAGCCGCTGCCTCAATCCGTATCGCGAGGACGACTACCGCGCCATGATGGAGGTCGCCGTCTCCGACGATTTGGAGATTATCGTCTCCAACACCACCGAGGCCGGTATCGCCTACGATCCGTCCTGCAAGGCCGACGACATGCCGCCCGCGAGCTTCCCCGCCAAGCTTGCCCAGGTGCTCCACACCCGCTGGGCCGCCGGCAAGCCGGGCGTCATCGTGCTCGCCTGTGAGCTCATCGATCACAACGGCGAGGAGCTGCTGCGCATCATGAACCAGTACGTGAGCGACTGGGGCTGGGAGGACGAGTTTGCGCAGTGGATGGCCAACGACTGCACCGTCTGCACCACGCTCGTCGACACTATCGTCCCCGGCCGTATCCGCGACCCCAAGGAGGCCGCTGCCGTGGCCGAGCGCCTGGGCTACGAGGATCCCTTCCTGGCCGTGCGCGAGCCCTTCCAGATGTGGGGTATCCAGGGCGATGAGTCGCTCAAGGAGCGTCTGCCCTTCGTGAAGGCCGGCCTGCCGGGCGTCTTTGTGACCCCCGATGTCACCCCGTACAAGAAGCGCAAGGTCCGCATCCTCAACGGCGCCCACACTGCCTTTGTTCCGGGTTCCTGGGTTGCCGGCTTTGACATCGTGCGCGATTGCATGCATGACGAGACCGTTCGCGGCTTCATGAACACCATGCTCTACGACGAGGTCATCCCGACGCTTGCCGCCGATCTTGATGTCGAGGACTGCAAGGCCTTTGCCGCCGCCGTCGAGAACCGCTTCGACAACCCGTTTATCGACCACGCGCTGCTCTCCATTTGCCTCAACTCAACCGCCAAATGGCGTGCTCGCGACCTGCCCACGCTCAAGGACTATGTTGCCGAGACCGGCAACCTGCCCAAGTGCCTGGCGACGAGCCTCGCTACGCTCATTGCCTTCTATACGCAGGAGCTCGTTGCTCGCGAGGGCGATGGCCTGCACCTGCGCCGCGCCGACGGCACCGAGTACACCGCTCAGGACGATGCCTTCGTGCTCGATTTCTACGCCGCCCACGCCGGTGCAGACGATGTCGAGCTGGTGCACGACGTGCTCAGCAACGAGCAGATGTGGGGCGAGGACCTTACGCAGATCGCCGGCCTTGAGGAGTTTGTCGTCAACGCGCTTGCCGTTGTGCGCGCCGAGGGCGCCAAGCAGGCATTTGCCAACGCCCAGGCCTAAATCCTTCTGTGCGCCCGCCGGGCAACTGGCGGGCGCCCGCTGACTTCTGCTCAACCTGTAGGGTTAGGACACTTTGTAATGAATACTATCCAGATCAATCCGGCCGACAACGTGATCGTCGCGCTGTCGCCGCTTGCCAAGGGCACCGCCGTCGCGGTTCCCGGGGTGGGCGAGGTCGTTGCCGCGGAGGATATTCCGCAGGGCCACAAGATGGCCGTGCGTGCCATTGCGGCGGGGGAGGACGTCGTCAAGTACGGTCTTCCTATCGGTCACGTGACGGGCGACATCCAGCCCGGTCAGTGGCTTCATACGCATAACGTCAAGACCAACCTTTCGGGCGAGGTCGAGTACGCTTACAACCCGACGCATCCGGTCGTTGAGCCGGTTGAGCCCGAGACCTTTATGGGCTTCCGTCGCGCCGATGGCCGCGCCGCCACGCGCAACGAGCTGTGGATCATCCCCACGGTCGGCTGCGTCAACGAGGTCGCACGTGCCATGTGCGAGCAGGCTCAGGATCTGGTCGAGGGCTCGCTGGAGGGCGTTTACTACTTCCCGCATCCCTTTGGCTGCTCGCAGACCGGTGCCGACCATGCCCAGACGCGCCGTCTGCTGGTGGCGCTCTCGCGTCACGCAAACGCTGCGGGTGTGCTGTTCCTGTCCCTCGGTTGCGAAAACTGCACGCACCAGCAGGTACTCGACGAGCTCGGTGACTTTGATCGCGAGCGCGTTCGATTCCTCGCCTGCCAGGATGTAGCCGACGAGCAGGTCGAGGGTCACAAGATCCTGTCCGAGCTTGCCGACCTGGCCAAGCAGGCCAAGCGTGAGCCCATTCCTGCCTCCGAGCTGGTCATTGGCCTTAAGTGCGGCGGCTCTGACGGTCTTTCGGGCATTACCGCCAACCCCACGATCGGTCGCGTGAGCGATATGGTTGTCGCCCGCGGCGGCACGTCGGTGCTCACCGAGGTTCCCGAGATGTTTGGCGCGGAGAGCATTCTGCTCGATCGCTGTGAGAGCCAGGACGTCTTCAATGCCGCCTCCGACATGCTCAACGGCTTTAAGGACTACTTTATCAGCCACGGCGAGGTCGTCTATGAGAACCCGAGCCCCGGCAACAAGGACGGCGGCATTACCACGCTCGAGGACAAGAGCTGCGGCTGCGTGCAAAAGGGCGGATCTGCCCCCATCGTCGACGTGCTGCCATATGCCGGTCAGGCTACCAAGCATGGCCTGAACATGCTGTGCGGTCCGGGCAACGACATGGTATCCACCACGGCCCTGACGGCTGCCGGCTGCCACGTAATCCTGTTCTCGACCGGCCGCGGCACGCCGTTTGGCGCACCGGCGCCTACACTCAAGGTGTTCACCAACCAGCGTCTGTGCGACCACAAGGCCAACTGGATGGACTTTAACGCCGGCGTGGTGGCTACGGGCGAGCGCACGCTCGATGAGGCTGCCGACGACCTGTATCAGATGGTGCTGGACACGGCGAGCGGCAAACTTACGAGTGCCGAGCGTCGCGGCTGCCACGAGATCAGCATTTGGAAGGATGGCGTCTGCCTGTAGCGGTAAATGGGTTCGCATAGGGCGCTATTGACCATGGCCCCGTCGGGAGTGTTCCCGGCGGGGCCATGTTTGTTCTGTCTGTTCGGGCGTGTCTTCCTGAGGGTACGGGAGCGGCGAAAACAATAAACGTTCACCTAATCGACCTCAAATTTAAACCCACTCAATACCCATGTAATCGTGATTTTTTTCAAGTCAGATATCCGTTTAACGACAAAAAACGACCGTTCAAGGATAATATACAAGTGAACGTTCACCTATCATATGCAATCGCGCATAATCTAGCTAAACGTTCACCCTACGAGTGGGCGATATGCAGACAGACATCGGTATGGACTCCAATGTCTTGTTACAAGACAATCGAGAAAAGAGAGGGAGCTCGATGACTAACAAGATCGGTAAAAAGCGCAAGATCACATTTTGGACGCGCTTGGGCTTTGGTATGGGCGGCATGCTCAACTCCGGTGCCCTGAGCTTTACGCACAGCTACATGGTGCTGTTCCTGTCCACGGAGTGCGGTCTGTCCGCAGGCGAGGCTGCGCTGATCAGCTCGTTCGCCATCTATCTCAACGCCATTCTGTGCCCGCTCATGGGCTTTGTGGCCGATAACTTCTACGCTACCAAGATCGGCCGCATCTTTGGCCGCCGCCGTTTCTGGATCTTGCTGGCTATCCCGATGATGGTCGCCGAGCCGCTCATCTTTGTGGCTACGCCGTTTGGTTTCCCGTACTACTTTGTGTTGTACCTGATCTACAACGTCGCGTACACGTTCTGCACCGCCAACCTGTCGCCGCTTACCATCGAGATGACCGATGACTTCAAGGAGCGTACGTACCTCACCGGCTACAAGCACCTCTTTGGTAACGCCGCCGGCTTCCTGATGGCAGCACTCGTCGGCTTTGGCTTTGGCACCTTCGGCGAGACCAACCCGTTCAGCTACTTCATTATTGCTACGATTAACGCTTCGGTCATGGCAATCTCGCTGCTCTGCGTGTACCTGTCTACGTGGGAGCACACCCCCGAGGAGGTCGCTCAGGAGAAGATCGAGAGCGTCGGCGAGGGTATCAAGAAGTTTTTCATCGACGTTATCTCTACCTTCCGCAACAAGTCCTTCCGCAAGGTCCTGTATGCGCAGGTCTCCACGAAGCTCGCCGCTGCCTGCTGGTCTGCGTGCCTGTCCTTCTTCATCGTCTACTGTCTGCAGATTCCTAAGTCCTACGAGTCCGTGATGGAGATGCCCGGCAAGGTCGTCGCTATCGTCTGCACTGCCATCTGGGTCGCCCTCATGGCCAAGAAGGGCTTCCACAAGTCTTGGTACCTGGCAAACGTCGGTTGCGCCGCGTGCATCATCGCCTACAACTACTTCGCCTTTGGTCAGATCAACGGCACCTCCACGGTCGCCATCGCCATGATCGCCTACCCCATCATCTTCGCCATCTGGAAGTTCTTCTACGTTGGCTTCCAGTATCTGCCCGATGTTCTGCTCAACTACATCCCCGATGTCGATGAGCTCATCACCCTGCGTCGTCGCGAGGGCATCTACAGCTCCGCACAGCAGCTCTGCCAGCAGATCGCCCAGGCTGTTGCCGTCAACGTATGGGCTATCGTCCTTGCTGCCTCCGGCTTCATTCAGACCGCCGGCAACAGCGACGCCGTGACCCAGCCCGCCACCGTGCCTCTGTACATCTGCGGCTACATGCTCATCGGCTGCGCCGGCTTCTTCCTGCTCGCGGCCGTCCTTGCCCGCGGCATCAAGATCGACAAGGAGCAGTGCGACATCCTTTGCGACGAGATCCACCGTGTCAAGGAGGGTGGCAAGATGGCCGACGTCAAGCCCGAGGTCAAGGCGCTTTGCGAGGAGCTCTCCGGCTTTAAGTACGAGGACTGCTTCGCCCACAACAATGTTGGCTTCCAGGACGGCAGCGTAATTCCCGCCGAGTAGGGCAGGCGCATCGTCCAAACCACAGGGCCGTGCCACCGGAGATCCACCGGCGGGTACGGCCCTTTTTTAAAAACGAGTAGTATGAACTTCTGATTACATTTGAGGGAGAGACCCATGGAGACGAACGTTATCTGGCGCAATGCCCGCGCGGCCGTTATCGAGCTCGACGATGGCGGCTACTTTACCTGTGCCGATACGTGGGAGATCTTTGTCAACGATGAGCCCGCCGGTACCACGAATACGGTCGAGACCTATGTCGATGGCCTGACCCCCGGCAAGCGCAACCTGATCCGCTTTGTCTGCGGCGAGCGCGAGTTGAGCGTAGGCGTCACCACGCCGGCGGAGCCCTTTACCATCAACGTTCGCGACTGCGGAGCCAAGGGCGATGCCGAGCACGATGACACCACCAACATTCAGGCTGCCATCATGGCCTGCCCCAAGGGCGGGCGCGTGCTGATCCCCGCCGGCAACTACCGCATCAAGTCCCTCTTCCTTAAGAGCAATATCAACATCGAGCTTGCCGAGGGCGCGGTGCTGCTGGCCCGTCACGACCGCGCGGCGCTTGCCTACATTCCGGGCACGGTCACGGGCGACGAGGGCGCCGGGTATGCCGGCACCGACATGCTGCCCCTGGGCCGCTGGGAGGGCGAGAGCTTCTCGACCTACTGTTCGACCTTTACGGGCCTGAGCGTGCACGACGTGTGCATCTATGGCCGCGGCGCCATCGACGGCCAGACCGATTTTGCCGAGGACAACTGGTGGAACAAGGACTTTAAGAACATCTTCCGTCCCGAGGAGGGCCGCGAGGTCGCCCGCCCGCGCATGATTTTCCTGTCCGAGTGCGAAAACGTGAGCCTTGCCGGCTTTACCGTGCGCAACAGCCCGGCGTGGAATATCCATCCCATTCTGTGCGAGCACGTCGATGCCCTGTGCCTGTCCATCGAGGGTCCCAAGAACTCCCACAACACCGACGGTTTCGATCCCGAGAGCTGCGGTTTTGTCCGCATCCTTGGCTGCCAGTTCTCGGTGGGGGACGACTGCATCGCCATCAAGAGCGGCAAACTGGGCATTGAACCCGAGCTCCGTCCCGCCACGCACGACGTGCTGATCTCGCACTGCTACATGCACGACGGCCACGGCGCCGTGGTGCTGGGATCCGAGGCCGCCGGCGGCATCAAGGACCTCACCGTGAGCAAGTGCCTCTTTGAGCGCACCGACCGCGGCCTGCGC
Organism: uncultured Collinsella sp.; assembly: GCA_900550965.1. GTDB lineage: Bacteria > Actinomycetota > Coriobacteriia > Coriobacteriales > Coriobacteriaceae > Collinsella. Next base: position 18,683 of record URUC01000019.1, read on the forward strand.
GTCAAGACACGCCGCGGACGCGGCAAGGACGCCGTCAACGAGGGCATCACCTTCGAGCACATTCGCATGGATAAGGTGCTCACGCCCTTCGTGGTCAACTCGTTCTACTTCTGCGACAAGGACGGCAAGACCGACTACGTGCAGTCTCGCGAGGCGCTGCCCGTCGACGACCGTACGCCCGGCTTTGGCGCCACGACGTTTTGCGATATCGAGGCCACCAACTGCCATGCGGCCGCGGCCTATATCACGGGCCTTCCCGAGAGCAAGGTGACGCGCCTGACGTTCCAGGATGTCCATGTGACCTTTGCCGCCGATGCCGAGCCCTTTGTGCCGGCCATGGCCTGCGGCGTGGAGCCCATGGTGCGCCAGGGCATCATCGCGCAGAACGTGAAAGTCCTCGACCTGCAGAACGTGCGCATCGAGGGTCAGGATGGCGACGAGCTGCAGCTGCAAAACGTCGACAAGGTTATCCGCGCGTAGGGTAGTGCTCCTGCACAAGTGAATACGGCATGTTGAGGCGTGCGACGGTCGGGTCTGCCCGGCTGTCGCACGCAATCTATAGGTGCCGGCATTGCATGGTGGGTGTTCTGTGACAGAAAGCGTAATGACAGATGAGTGGTAAAGAACAGCTCTTTGAGGTATCGCTCGAACGCGAAGGCGCGTATCGCAGCATTTCGGCGGCGCTCGAGGCGGCGGAGCGGTGTGTGCCCGATGTGACCGTGCCGGTGCGCGTGCTGGTGGCGCCGGGTGAGTACCGCGAACGGGTCGAAATTCGTCGTCCGCATGTGACGCTCGAGGGCGAGACGGCCGACAGCGTGCGTATCGTGGGAGGCCTGGGTGCCAAGATGCCTTCGGAAGATGGTAGCGGCCAGGATGGAAGACTCGGCACCTTCCGTACGTACACGGTGCTGGTCGATGCCGACGACGTGACGCTTGCGGGTCTAACAATCGAAAACAACGCCGGTGATGGGCGCGAGGTCGGCCAGGCGATTGCCCTGTATGCCGATGGTGACCGCCTGGTTGTCGATGCCTGCTGCATTAAGGGACACCAGGACACGCTCTTTTTGGGGCCGCTGCCGCCGCGCGAGGCCAAGCCGGGCGGCTTTATAGGCCCCAAGCAGTTCGCCCCGCGCCGTGTGGGGCGGCAGTATTTTCGACGTTGCCGGATCGAGGGCGATGTCGACTTTATCTTTGGCGGCGCGCGTGCCTACTTTGAGGGGTGTGAGATTCGCTCGCTCAACCGCGATATGGATGTCAACGGGTATGTAACGGCAGCCTCCACGCCTCAGGGCGAGCCGTACGGATTTGTGTTCCATGGCTGTTCGTTTACAGCCGATGAGGGCATTGCCCCCGGATCGGTCTATCTGGGTCGTCCATGGCGCGAGTGGGCCCAGACCGTTTTGCTCGAATGCTGGCTGGGCCCCCATATTTCACTCGAGGGCTGGTGGGATTGGAATAAGCCAGCGGCACATGACGGCACCCTGTATGCCGGCGGTACCCTGTTTGGCCCGGCGGGTGATACTGCCGCTTGGGTGCCGTGGGCGCATTGCCTGACCGGTCAGGATTCCGAACGCTATGCGCGTGACCGAGTGCTTGCCGGCACGGATGGTTGGGATCCCGAGGGCGGCGACGGTGATGCGGTAGAGACGGCCGGGCTATCTGCCAATGGCCGCACCGTGCACATCGAGACGTACTACGAGGACGAACCTGCGCTGCGCGCCCGACTGAAGCGCGAGGGGCGCTCGGCCGCATTTACGGGCAAGACTCCCACAGACTTTGAGGCATGGAAGGCTGCGACCAGGACTCGTCTGTACGATATTTTGGGCCTTTCGCTTATGGACCGCGCCCCGATTGAGATTCGTGAACTCAATCGCGTGCGGGTTGCCGGCAGCATCGTGCGTACTCATGCGGTGTTGCAGGTTGAGCACGATGTGTGGATGCCGTTTTACCTGTTGGAGCCGTCCCGCCCCAAGCTTGACGAGCGGGGACTCAAGCGCTGCTATATCTGCCCGCATGGTCACCAGGGGGCGGGTGCTGCAAGCATAGCCGGCGTTGCGGGCGTGCCGGCGGTCGACGATGCCGTGCGTAAGTTCAATTACGACTACGGTCTGCGTTTGGCGCGCATGGGTTACGTGACCGTTTGCCCCGATGCGCGTGGTTGGGGATACCGTCGTGACTGGAAGGGTCAGAGCGACGACGAGAACAGCTACCTGCGCGGTACGTGTCTGAATCAAGCACGTATGGCCGAGCCGCTGGGTCTTTCGGTCGCGGGCCTCAACGCCTGGGACAACATGCGCTTGATTGATTACTTGGAGACACGCGGTGACATTGCCATGGACGACCTGGGCTGCTTTGGTTTTTCGGGCGGCGGTTACATGACGTTGTACCTGTCCGCGCTCGACCCGCGCGTGCGCAAGGCGTTTGTCTCGGGCTATCTGTACGGCGTTGATGATTCGCTACTACACCTCAACGGCAATTGCAGCTGCAATTACACGCCTGGACTCTGGCGTCTGCTCGACATGGGCGACATTGCCTCGCTTATCGCGCCACGGCCGCTCTTGGTTCAGAGCTGCGAGAAAGACCATCTCAACGGCGCCCGCGGGCTTGCGAACGTAGACGAGCAGCTCGATATCGTTCGCGACGCCTACGCGCTGCTGGGCAAGGATGAAAACCTTCTGCACGAGGTCTGCCCGGGTGGACACCACCTGGGCGTGGCGCATCTTGCCGAGGATATCGAATGGCTCGATTCGCAAGTTGCGGAATGCGCCCACGCATAGCCCCTCGGATGTTGCGAATGAACGGTATGTACCTGTATGACCGCCGGTGTGCGGGTGAGGAGAAGAATATGGAAACGAAAAACTTGAGCGAATCGACCATCTGCTGCTTTGGCGATTCGACCACCTGGGGCGATAACGGATGCGGCGGGGGAGGCAACGATATCTCCTGGACTTCGCACCTGGGTGCGCTGCTGGGCGGCGCTACGATCGAGAACTTTGGTATTAAGGGTTCGCGTATTGCCGTCAAGGCCGACCGTGGCGATTCGTTTGTCGAGCGCTTGGACGGCATCGATCACACGGCAGATATCTGCATCGTCTTTGGCGGCGTTAACGACTTTAGCCGTAACGTGCCGCTGGGAGAGCTGGGCAGCACGGACGTGCACGAGTTCTACGGTGCGCTCGACTACCTGATCCGCACCATCACGGCGCGCTCGCCTCAGGCAAAGCTGGTGTTTATGACGCCGTGCAAGACGAGCGGCAAACACGAGAAGGATATTCCGGCAAGCAACGAGGCCAACCATCTGGGCCTGACGCAAGACGCCTATGTGCGCGCGATGCTGGAGGTCTGCGATCGCTACTCGGTGCCGGTGATCGACCTGTATGCGCAAAGCGGCATCAGCCCGTTTTTGCCGGAGCACCGCGAGCTCTACATGCCGGACGGTCTGCATTACAGCCCTACCGGCTATGAGCGCCTGGCGCATCGCATTGCCGCGGCTCTCACCGCCGTTTGCCGCTAAAAGGATGCCGTTTGCGGGGATTATAGGGTTAACGTTCACCCTATAATCCCCGTTCGCGTTACACTAGGGTAAACGTTCACCCATCAATAACGTCAGAGGGGACAGCAATGGGTTGCAATCAGATTCTGGACCGTTATATCGAGCAGTTGATCGAGACCTCTACGCCTCAGGCGCCGGCCTGGAATATCGAAAAGCTTCGCGCCGGCAAGGAGAACACCTGGAATTACATTGACGGCTGCATGATCAAGGCACTCATCGAGCTGTACGAGATCACCGGCGAGCAGCGCTACCTGACTTTTGCCGATGACTACATCGATTTCTTTGTCCAGGACGATGGCACCATCAAGCATTACAATCCCCAGGAGTACAACCTCGATAACGTCAATGCAGGCAAGACCCTCTACAAACTCTATGACCTGGTAGGCAAGCCCAAGTACCGTGCCGCCATGGATACCATCTATCGTCAGCTCGAAACCCAGCCGCGTACCAAAGAGGGTGTGTTTTGGCACAAGGCCGTCTACCCCAACCAGATCTGGCTCGACGGCATGTACATGGCGCAGCCGTTCTACATGCAGTACGAGCTGAGCTTCCACAACCGCCGTGCCTGCTCGGATAGCTTCCATATGTTCCAGGTCGTGCATGACCTGATGCGCAACCCCCTCAACGGTCTGTACTATCACGCCTACGACGCGAGCCGCAAGCAGTTCTGGTGCGATCCCGTCACCGGTCTTTCGGCCAACTTCTGGCTGCGCGCCGAGGGCTGGTTTGCCATGGCGCTCATCGATACCTGGGAGCTCATGCCGCCCTCGATGTCGGCCGAGAAGGACGAGATCCGCAAGATGTTCCACGACCTGATCGACGCCATGCTGCCGTATCAGGACGAGAAGACCGGCATGTGGCACCAGGTCATCAACCTGCCCAATATCGCCCCCAACTATCTGGAGGAGTCGGGCAGCGCCATCTTTGCCAACGCCATCATGAAGGGCGTGCGCCTGGGCGTGCTGGGCGAGCGCTACTACCAGTACGGCCGCCGTGCGTTTGACGGCATCTGCGACACGTGCCTGTCCGAGCGCGACGGACAGCTGGCGCTCGACAACATCTGCCTGGTGGCGGGTCTTGGCAACACCGCGCACCGCGAGGGCACGTTTGGCTACTACATGAGCGAGCCCGTCGTCAAAAACGACGCGAAGGGCGTAGCGCCGCTGGTGCTTGCCTATATCGAGACCATGCATCATGACAAGCTTGCCGGTAAGCGCGATCCGCTTGCCCCTTCGGGCGTGTGCTCCATCGACGACCCGTTTGGCGGCTACACGCCGGGCATCAATGCTCATAAGGGGCGTGAATAGCGTGGGGGCCATTACTCCGGGCGTGCGTTTACACGACCTTCCGCAGGGGACCGTCGAGGAACGCATTCGCATGGCAGGAGAGCTGGGCTTTTCGTGCATTCAGCTGCCGAGCAAGGTGCTCTACGCATCAATGGGAATCGATCGATGCGGTCTGACCCGCGAGCTCGCCGACCATTTGCGTGCGGTGCTCGATGAGGCGGGCGTTTCGGTCGCCGTGCTCGGCTGTTATAAGAATCTGGCGACGCCCGATCGACAACAGCTCACGGATAACTTTGCCGAGTACGAGGCGTGCTTGAACTTTGCTCAGATGCTCGGCGGCTGTCCGGTTGGCACCGAGACCGGTCGTCCCAATGCGCAGAACCGCGTTGCTGACGACCGTATGACCGACGAGGCACTCGATGCGTTTATGGATGGACTCGCGCGCGTCTGCGAGTGCGCCGAGGCCGTGGGTGGGCAAATACTGATCGAGCCCGGCTGGAACGAGACGGTCAACACGCCAGATCGCTGCCGTGAGGTGCTGGAGCGCGTCCCGAGCCCGGCGCTCGGCGTGATCTACGACCCGGTGTCGCTGCTGCATCCCAGCGTCGTTGGCGAGGCGCAGGAAATCACCGCGCGTATGCTCTACTTATGCGGCAGTAAGATTCGCGTGCTGCACGCCAAGGATTTTGAGGTCGTCGACAACGAGGGCGAAGCCGGCTGGTGCGATGGTACGGGTTCTCGCCTGGTGTGCCACGGCGTGGGCGAGACGGGCCGCTATGACTTTGAGCCCGTGGTGGCCTGGGCGGCTGCCGCCTGTTCGGGGATTCCTTGTGTGGTCGAGAACAGCGTGCCGGCGACGGCGGCTAGCTGCCTGGCGACACTCGAGCGCATGTCCGCTCGCTGCGGGGCTCCGCATCGCGAGATATAGCATTGGCTTTTGCCGTGGCGGCATATTGAGTTTGCTTGACTGGGGGCGGCGGTGAAGGGTTTTTATCGTCGCCTCATTGGATTACATCAAAAAGGGGAGTTGCGTGGCTATCCACATTGTCGAAGAGGCGAATCGTTGCCTAGGTTGCAAAAGGGCGTTCTGCCAGCTTAAAGGCTGCCCGGTGCAGACGCCTATTCCGCAGGTCATTGACTTGTTCAAGCAGCGTCGTCTGGAAGAGGCAGGTGAGCTGCTGTTCCAGAACAACCCCATGAGCGCGGTCTGCTCCATGATCTGCAACCATTCGGGCCAGTGCGAGGGCGCGTGCATTCAGGGCCGCAAGGGCGCACCGGTGCATTTTTCGAGTATCGAGAACTATATCTCGACGGCATATTTGGACCGTAAGGAGTGGAAGCCCGCGCCGTCGTGCGGCAAGCAGGTTGCCGTGGTCGGTTCCGGTCCTGCCGGCATTACCGTGGCCATTAAGATGGCCCAGCTGGGCTGTGCCGTCACGGTGTTTGAGCAACGCCCCGAGATCGGCGGCGTGCTGGAGTACGGCATCCCCGAGTTTCGCCTGCCCCGTGCTCTCGTGCAAAAGTACCGTCACGTGATGTGCTCGCTTGGCGTGCGCGTCCGTCCCTCGACCACCATCGGTGGTGCGCTGCATATCGACGACCTGCTGCGCGACGGCTACGATGCGGTCTTTGTCGGTACCGGTACCTGGCGCGCCCGCAAGCTGGGTATTCCCGGCGAGTCGCGTGGCAACGTACTGTTTGGTATCGATTACCTGGTCGATCCCACGAGTGTGGCGATCGGTCAGAACGTGGCGGTTATCGGCGCCGGCAACGTGGCCATGGATGTTGCCCGTACGGCTCTGCGCTCGGGCGCTCGCAAGGTTACCGTGTATGCCCGATCGCGCCATATCTCGGCCATCGATGACGAGGTGGAGCTGACCGAGCTTGACGGTGCCGAGATCGTGCGCGGAAAGGCGATCTGCGCCATCGACGATAACGGTCCGGTGTTCGAGACGGCTATCTTTGACGAGGACGACAACGTGGTGGGCTACGAGGAAGAACTTGACCATGTGCCCGCCGACACGGTTGTGATTGCGGCCTCGCAAGTGCCTAAGGACAAGCTGGTGCTTACGACGGGCGGTCTGGAGACCGACCATCGCGGTCTTCTTTCGGTCGATGAGTGCGGCATGACCACCGTGCCTGGCGTCTTTGCCGCCGGCGACGTGGTCAACGGCCCGCTCACCGTGGTCCATGCCGTAGCCGGCGCCAAGCTCGCCGTCGAAGGCATGACCAGCTATCTGGGCCTCTAACCCACCCCGCCCATCAGTTGCGGTGGAATACGGACTGTTTTGGCTGTCAAAGGCCTTATCTACTCCGTATTCCACCGCAACTTTTTGTGGGCTGAGTAAAAGCCGGGGGAGCGTGTACGGTCGGGTACAGCGCAGTTGCTGATACGATAAGTACGTTAGCAACTGCCGCCGAGCGGCTCAAACGAAAGGAACCCTGTATGGAGTCTTCCGCCTACCCGATGCTCTTTAGCCCGATCAGGGTCGGTACGACCGAGGTCAAGAACCGCGTCTTTATGCCGCCGGTGTCCACGAACCTGGCCGATCATGGCTATGTGACCGACGACTTGGTCGATCATTACCGTGCCCGTGCCAAGGGCGGCGTGGGCCTCATCATCACCGAGGTCGTGACGGTCGAGCCCACCTATACCTATCTACCGGGTGACATGTGCTGCTACGACGACACGTTTATCCCTGGCTGGGAAAAGCTCGCCGCGGCCGTCCACGAGTATGGCTGCAAGATCATGCCGCAGCTCTTCCACCCCGCCTACATGGCCTTTAACATTCCGGGCACGCCGCGCCTGATCGCTCCGTCCTTTGTGGGCCCGTCCTATGCCCGCGAGGCGCCGCGCCCCATCACGGTCGATGAGATCCACGAGCTCACGCATCAGTTTGGTGACGCTGCTGTGCGCATGCAGAAGGCCGGTGTCGACGGCGTCGAGGTCCATGCGGCACACGCCCACGGCATGCTCGGCGGCTTTTTGACCCCGCTCTATAACAAGCGCACCGACGAGTACGGTGGCTCGCTCGACGCCCGCATGCGCTTCCTGCTCGAGGTCATCGCCGAGATTCGCGAGCGCTGCGGCAAGGACTTTATCATCGACGTCCGTATCTCGGGCGACGAGTACACCGATGGCGGCCTGACCCTCAACGACATGATCTATGTCTCGCGTCGCTTGGAGAAGGCCGGCGTCGACATGATCCACGTGTCGGGCGGCACTACCATCAAGCGCGGCTCCGCCATTCCCGCCGCCGGCACGCAGCAGGCCTCGCACGCCGCCTGCTCGCGCGAGATCAAAAAGCACGTCAACATTCCCGTTGCCACGGTCGGCCGCATTAACGAGGCATGGATTGCCGAGGAACTGATCGAGGACGGCGCCGCCGACATCTGCATGATGGGCCGTGCCAATCTGTGCGATGCCGAGTTCTGCAACAAGGCGGCTGCCGGCAACGCCGACGAGATCCGTCCCTGCATCGGCTGCCTGCGCTGCCTGAACGGCATCATGTTTGGCAAGCGCATCTCCTGCACCGTCAACCCGGACGTGGAGCGCGACGAGGCCGGCTATGAGCCTGCCGCCGAGGCCAAGAACGTGCTCGTTGTGGGCGCCGGTCCTGCGGGCATGGAGGCAGCCTACATTGCCGCCAAGCGCGGCCACAACGTGGTGCTCGTGGATAAGCAGGACGAGCCGGGCGGCGAGATGCGCATCGCGGCCGTTCCGCCGGCAAAGCAGGAGCTCACGCGCGTGATCAAGTATCAGTACCGTCGCCTGGCCGAGGCCGGCGTCACATGCGTCTTTGGTACCGAGCTGACCGCCGAGGACATCCAGCGCGACTACGCGGGTTACGAGGTTGTCCTGGCCTATGGCGCCGAACCCATCGCCCCGGCCTTTATGCAGGGCTTTAAGCAGGTCATGACGGCTGATGACCTGCTGGGCGGCAAGGCTTTCCCGGGCAAGAAGATTGTCATTGTGGGCGGCGGCACCGTTGGCTGCGAGACGGCCGATTACCTGGCCCCGTTGGTCAACGATCTGTCGCCGGCAAACCGCGACGTCACCGTTATCGAGATGACCAAGACGCTCGCCGCCAACGAGGGCGGCGCCGGTCGCGCGGTCCTCATCACGCGTATGCTTTCCAAGGGCGTTCACGTGCTGACCGAGGCCAAGGTGACCGAGATTACCGAGGACACCATCAGTTACGAAAAGGACGGCGAAGTCCACACCATCGCCGACGCCGATACGCTGGTGCTTGCCATGGGCTACCGTCCTAACACCAAGCTGGCCGATGACCTTGCCGCTGCCGGCGTTGCCATCCACGTGCTGGGCGATGCCCAGAAGTGCGGCAACATCCGCGACGCCATCGGCGATGGCTACAAGGTCGCCTGCGAGCTGTAGGCTCTTGGCAAATAGGGGAGCGGCCACCTTGCAGTGGCTCAAGCGATAGCCAACCAAAAAAGGCGCCGCGACACATGGATTGTCGCGGCGCCTTTTGCTTGGCGGTTTGTTGGGGGGTTGGTGCGCCCCGTGGGCCTTATTACAGACCCAAGAGCTCCTTGACCTTGGCGATGATGGCCTCGTCGGTAGCGTTGGCAAAGAAGTACTCCTGGAAGTGCTCGCCGGCAAGTGCGCCCTTCACCAGGTCCTGATCGATCTCGCCCAGGACGTCGACGAGCGGACGCATGGTCACAGCGCGCACGCCGTCGAGGATCTTCTTGTTGCGCTGCTCGGGCTCGACGCGCTCCTTGGGGT
>URUC01000020.1 GCA_900550965.1 uncultured Collinsella sp.
GACGGAATTCGACCGCCGCGGCTGTGGTGGCAGCAGCGAAGCGGCAGACGGCAGCTTAGCCCAACCTGCATGAGCCGGCGTGCGACAATGGGGGCCGTCGATATCACAACGCCGAGAGAAGCCCGTCATGGAAGCGCATCAAAAGCAGATAACCGTTCATGCACAGCATGCCGAAAGCGCACCAGTCATCTATCTTCCCGTGGTCATGGGCGACGGCACGGAGGTTTATGAACGCTGCCGAGAGCTCAACTGCCCGCCCTTCACGCTTGTCGGCATTGGCAGCCTCAACTGGAATCGCGAGCTGAGCCCCTGGGTATGCGACGGTACCGTGCGCGATGCCGAGCCCTTTGGTGGACAGGCCGCTGGTTTTCTTGACGAGTTGTTGAAGCAGATAATCCCAGAGGCCGAATCATCGCTCCCGCAACCGCCCACCTGGCGCGGCGTTGCCGGCTACTCGTTGGCGGGTCTTTTTGCACTGTGGGCACTTTGGCAAACAGATGTCTTTGAGCGCGCGGCGAGTGCATCGGGGTCGCTGTGGTTCCCCGGCTTTATCGACTACGCGCGCGAGCGCACGATGACAGCTACGCCCGACGCCGTCTATCTGTCACTCGGCAAAAAGGAAACCAAGACGCCCAACCGCATGATGCGGCACGTACTCGACGATACGCGCGCGATGGAAGAGCTGTTTATCGAGCGTGACATTCCAACAACGCTGGAGCTCAACCCCGGCAATCACTTTACCCAAACTGACCTGCGCATGGCACGCGGCATCCACTGGATACTGACGCATTAAAAATGGCATCCACGCGTACATACGCATGGACGCCATTTTTAATTTGGCTGAACGCAGCTGCTATTCAGCAGTCTCCTCAAGCTCGGAAGTATCGAACTCAAAGTCGTTACCGGGCAGGATGGCGTTGAGCACAATGCCCACCAGCGAGCCCACGGCAAGGCCCGAAAGCGAAATCGTCACGCCGCCCAGCTCCAGCACGATGGCACCGGCGGTACTGTAGGCAATGCCGAGCGAAAGCACGAGCACCAGAGCCGCCACCAGCACGTTGCGGTTGTTCTGGAAATCAACCTGGTTCTCGATGAGGTTACGTACACCAACGGCGCTGATCATGCCGTAGAGCACGAGCGACACACCGCCGATAACGCATGCCGGCATGGCGGCAATCACCGCAGCAAACTTGGGGCAGAACGAAAGCACAATGGCGCAGCAGGCGGCAATGCGAATCACACGCGGGTCGAACACACGCGTCAAGGCAAGCACGCCGGTGTTCTCGCCATACGTCGTATTGGCAGGAGCGCCAAAGAGCGATGCCAAGATGGTCGCCAGGCCATCGCCGAGCAGGGTACGGTGCAGGCCGGGATCGGCAATGTAGTTGCGCTCACAAGTCGATCCGATGGCGGAGATATCGCCAATGTGCTCAATCATGGTCGCAAAGGCCAGTGGCATGATGGTGATAATGGCCGTCGTGGCAAGACTGCTATCGAACTGCGGTCCAAAGAGCGCAAACACGGTGTTGTCCCACACGACGGGCAAGCCAACCCAGGGGGCGGCTGCGACGCCAGAGAAGTCGACCTCGCCCAGCGCGGCCGCAACGGCATAGCTCACCACAACGCCCAGCAGAATCGGCACGATCTTGACCATGCCGCGGCCCCAAATGTTGCAGATGATGATCACGGCAACGGCAATAGCAGCAACAAACCAGCTGGTCTGGCAGTTAGCAATGGCAGAGCTTGCCAGGATCAAGCCGATGGAAATGACGATGGGGCCAGTCACCACCGGCGGGAAGAAACGCATGACACGCTTGGCGCCAAAGGCGCGGAACAGGGCCGCAAGCACCGGATAGAGCAGGCCGGCACAAGCTACGCCCAGGCAAGCGTAGGGCAAAAGCTCAGCCTCGCCGTTGGGCGCAATGGCGGCATAACCCGCGATAAAGGCAAACGAGGAGCCCAGGAACGCGGGCACCTTACCGCGCGATAGAAAATGAAACAGCAGCGTGCCGATGCCGGCGAACAGAAGCGTCGCCGAAACGGAAAGGCCGGTGAGCACGGGCACGAGCACCGTGGCTCCGAACATCGCAAACATGTGTTGCAAACCCAACACGAACATGCGTGGGCGGCCGAGCGACGATGCATCGTAGATGGCATCGGTGACGGCGGGCGTCGAGGATTGGGACATGGAAGTCCTTTCGAATGGAAGGGCGATCAGGCATATCGGATAACCTGCCCGAACGATACGATCCGAACCATTGTACGCGATATGCAGTACCTCGCACGCGCCGCCACCTGCAAACGCTAGCGCTATTTCCAAACGCGCTCGGCAATACGCCTGACCAGCGCAATCTTTGCCCACTGCTCGTCCTCGGTCAGCTTATTGCCAATCTCGCAGCTGGCAAAGCCACACTGCGGAGACAGATACAGGTTCTCGAGCGGCACGCACTTTGCCGCCTCGCGGATGCGCTCGACGATAACATCCTCGTTCTCGAGCTCTGCCGCCTTGGTGGTCACCAAGCCCAGCACGACCTTCTTGCCGGGAGCAACGTACTTGAGCGGCTCAAAACCACCGGCGCGGGGCGTGTCGAACTCCAGATAGAACGCGTCAACGTCCTCATGCGCAAACAGGTACGGCGCGATGGGGTCGTAGCCGCCCTCAAAAGCGTAGGTGGAGTGGTAGTTGCCGCGGCATACATGCGTGTTGATAGCCAGATCGTCGGGCTTGCCCTCGATGGCGGCATTGTTGAGCGCCACGCCCAGCTCGCTTACCTTTTGCAGGTCGACCGGGCTCATGCCGGTTTTGGCAACAAAATCGGTATCGCAGTAGATGCCCCAGGTGCAGTCATCAAACTGGATGTTGCGGCAGCCCGCGGCATACAGGTCAGCAATCACGGTGCGGTATGCTGCGGCAATGGCATCGACGAGCTCTTCGTCGGTCTTGTAGACGGCGTGCAGACTCTCCTGCTGGCCATCGCAGCGGTCGAGTGTGACTTCGGAGAACGTCTGGATCGGCGCCGGAATGGTCTGGCGCGCGACCTGGCCCTCTCCCTCGAGCGACTTGATAAATTTGAAGTGCTCGACGAACGGATGATTCTCGCCGCTAATGGGACCGGTTACCACGGCGGTGTCGGCGGTAGTCTCCTCATCGTGGAACATGTAGCCCGTGCGCGAGGCGCGGCGCTCAATGCCGTTGAGGCCCCACATAAAATCGAGGTGCCAGTAGCTGCGGCGGAACTCGCCATCGGTAATCACCTGCAGGCCGGCAGCCTTCTGCTTGGCCACTAAGTCGCGGATGGCCTCGTCCTCGACGGCCTTAAGGCCGGAAGCGTCGAGTTTACCCGCGACATAGGCGGCACGGGCGTCCTTTACAGCCTGCGGACGAAGAAAACTGCCGACGATATCGGCACGAAACGGCGCGTTCGGTTGAATCGAAGTGCTCATAGATATCTCCCTTTGCATTGGTTGCTTTACTGGGACAGAGTATGAGCGCTCATATGGACATCGTAAAATATATGTTTATAACAGTTTGATATAGATGCTTCCTATATCAGTTTGGACTGCCATAAAGAGATTTGACCCGTGCAGAACGCAGCAGTCTAGATGTGCTGACGAATCGCTTCGATATAGGCCTGCCCGTAGCGCGTAAGTGTCGTGTTCTTGCGCGTGATGATGCCGATCTCCATGTACTCGTCTACATCGAGCGGAATGGAGATAATGCCGGGGCCGTTAAGTTCATGGCTGATCACGCCCGAACAAACCGTGTAGCCGTTAAGGCCCATGGCCAGATTGAACAACGTCGCACGGTCGCGCACGCGGATATTCTTGCGACGCTCAAAGGTCGAGGTCAGTTCCTCGGAATAATAAAACGAGTTATAGCTGCCCTGCTCATAGGACAGGAACGGGTAGTCCTCGAGATCTTCGAGCGTCACGCTGGCGTGGTCCGCCAGCGGATGGTCGGAGCACACAAAGACATGCGGCGTGGCGCAGAAGAGCCCTTCGAACACGAGCTCGTTGGCCACCAGCATGCGCTCGATGACCTCGCGGTTGTGCTCGGACAGATATAGGATGCCCAGCTCGCTTTTCATGTGCGCGACATCCTCGATAATCTCGTGGGTCTGCTCCTCGCGTAGGGTAAAGTCGTAACGCGCGGCATCGAACTCGCGGATCACGTCAACAAACGCGTTAACGGCAAAGGAATAATGCTGGCAACTCACGCTAAAGTGCGGCACCTGCTCGGATGCGCCCTTGTACTTGCCCTCGAGCAGGTCGGCCTGGTCGAGCACCTGGCGCGCGTAGCCTAAGAAGGTCTCGCCTTCCTCGGACACAATGACGCCCTTGTTGGTGCGCTCAAAGATGTGCACACCCATCTCGTTTTCGAGATCGCGAATCGACGCGGTAATCGAAGGCTGTGACACAAAGAGCCGGCGCGAGGCCTCGGTGATGCTGCCGCATTCGGCAACTTTGACGACATATCTGAGCTGCTGGAGCTTCATGGCTTTCTCCCTAGACGTTCGTGACGTCGAAACCCGTCGCGTCCATCTGACGCATAAACGACGGCATCTCCCCCGTCGCGGCGCAGGCGGCAATCTGATGCAGAGCCCCGGCAACCGCATCATCTGCCGCAGCGCCGATATGCCAGCGCGCGGCAGCCGTGACGGCCTCGTTGGCATTGGCGACTGCAACGGAATTGGGAACGGCATCGATCATGGGCAAATCGTTATCGGAATCGCCGAATACGGCCACCTCGTCGGGCGTCAGGCCCAAAGCGCGCGCCAGCTCCAGCGCAGCACAGCCCTTGTCCCAGCCGGTCGGAAGAACGTCGAACAGGCGCACGCGGTTGTTGGGAAACACGAGCGAGAGCTCCGGCACCTCGGCGGCAACACGCTCGCGCAGCTCGGCGAGCTCCTCGCGCGAACGGGCACTCCAGATATTCGCCTTGTATACCGGGGCATCGTCAACGACAGGGCGACAGGGAGCCTCTTCGCCCTTGAGCCACGCGTTGCCGCCTGACTCCATGGCGCGACGCACACGCTCGGGATCGCTTGTCACGCAATAGGCGTCGTTGTCCCAAAAGTCATCACCCAGACGGTAGACCTTCAAATAGGTATCGTCGGTCTCTTGCTCCAGGTAGTCGGCCAGGCGCATAAGGGCATCGTTATCAGTTGCGCGCGAGGCAACCGCCTCGCCATCGACAAACATCACCTGGCCGTTGCAAAACGCACCGGTCGAGAAGCACTCGGAGCGATTGCGGAACATCCAGCTCATCGCGGACGGCTGGCGACCCGAAACCGGGCCAAAATGCAGGCCCGCCGCCTGCATGGCATGAATGCCCTCGATGGCGCAGTCGCTGGCGCCATCGTGTCCAGCAGGAATCAGCGTATCGTCCATATCGGTCAGCACAAGTTTGATCATAAGGTCCCCTCGGTCATTCTTTATCCCGTCTATTGTAACGACCTGCCAATAAGGGACAGGTTTATTTTGGCAGGTTTTATCTGGGAAAATGCAGCGCCCCTGTTGCCACCTGCCAAAATAAACCTGTCCCATATTGGCAGGTGCGCTAGTATAGGGAACAACAGATTCGATGCGGGAGTGCCGGCGGTGCAAACCACAAGGCTGAGAGGGCATAGGGCCCAATCCTTTGAACCTGTCAGTTAATGCTGGCGTAGGGAGCATGCCGCCTTTACAGGGGCGCTGTCTATGCACAGCGCCCCTTTTCTATGCCAAGGAGGCATGTGCAGTGATTGATTCGGAACAGCTTAAGCAACATATGGTCAAGGCCGTAGAGGAGATTCGAGCCACCAATCCGATGGCCGGCTCCATCACCAACACGGTGACGATCGACTTTGTCGCCAACGCGCAGCTCGCCGTGGGCGGTTCGGCCGCCATGGTCTATCTGCCCGACGAGGGCGAGGCGCTCGTTGCCGGCGGCGCCGCCATCTATCTCAACATGGGCACGCTCTTCCCCATCTACGAGCAGACGATTCCCCGCGCGGCCAAGGCGGCACACGACGCCGGCAAGCCCTGGGTGCTCGATCCGGTGGGTCTGGGCATCGGTAGCCTGCGCACCCAGCTGGTAAACGAGCTCAAGCAGTACAAGCCCGCCATCGTACGCGGCAACGCCTCCGAGATCATCGCACTCTCCGGCCTGTGGGGTCTTGAGGGCGAGTCGGCCGATCTGAGCCGCGTACGTGGTGTCGATACCACCGACACGGTCGACGCCGCCCGCGATGCCGCCGTGGCGCTCGCTCGCTACACCGGCGGCGCCGTTGTGGTCTCGGGCGAAGTCGACCTGATTACCGACGGCACGACCGTGGCCAAATCCCACGGCGGCAGCCCGCTCATGTCCAAGATTACCGGCTGCGGTTGCTCGCAGGGCGGCGTGCTGGCCGTGTACGCCTGCGCTGCCGATCCGTTTACGGCAGCCGTCTGCGGTACCGCCGTCTACAACGTCGCCGGCACGCGTGCCGCCGCCGTCGCCGATGCCCCGGCAAGCTTTAAGGTCGCCTTTATCGACGAGCTCTACCGCGCAACCGCCCAAGACATCGCCGATAACCAACTCGAGCTCGAGGAGGCATAAGCCATGTCCGAGCCCGCAACCAATGCCGGCATGAACACGCTCGTCGCTGTGGCCATCGCCCCGTGCGGCACCGGCGATGAACTGTCCGCCGAGGTCGCCGAGGTCGTGCGCGTCATTCGCGAGAGCGGCCTTCCCAACCGCACCACCTCGATGTTCACCGAGATCGAGGGCGACTGGGACGAGGTCATGCAGGTCGTGCGCGACGCGACCTTTGTGTTAGCGAACAAGGGCATCCGAACCGAAGTCGTGCTCAAAGCCGATATTCGACCTGGATTTACCGACACCATGACCGGCAAACTCGAGCGCATGGAAGCGCAGATCAAAAAGCAGGAGGAAGCACGATGAGCATCCGCGACAACCTTGATATCTCGGCCTATCTGGTGCTCGGCCCCGAAAACACCCTCGGACGCCCCGTGGGCGATGTGGTGGCCCAGGCGCTCGACGCCGGCTTTACCTGCATTCAGGTGCGCTCCAAGGTGGCAAGCGCCCGCGAGATCATTGCGCTGACCGGCGACGCCGCGCAGGCAATCGCACAGGCCGGCAAGACCGGTCAGGTCGCCTTGCTGATCGATGACCGCCTTGACTGCGTACTCGCCGCACGCGAGCAGGGCATTGCGGTCGACGGCGTGCACGTGGGCCAGAGCGATATTCCCGTCGAGGTCTGTCGCAAGCTGCTGGGCCCCGACGCCATCGTGGGCCTTTCGGCCCGTTGCGAGGAAATGCTCGAGTACGTCAAGACCGCCGACATGAGTCTGGTCGACTACCTGGGCATCGGCCCGCTCCACGAGACCGAGACCAAGCGCGACTGCGGACGCGCAGCCGATGGCTCCATCATCACCAAGAGCTTTGAGGACCTGGCCGCACTCCACGCGGCAAGCCCCGTGCCCATCGTGGTGGGCGGCGGCGTTAAGACGGCCGACTTGCCGCAGCTTAAGGCAACCGGCGTCGACGGCTTCTTTGTGGTGAGCGCCGTCTGCAGCGCCGACGATCCCTACGCCGCGGCCAAGGAGCTTGTCGACACCTGGCAGCAGGCATAGGCATAGGCCGAACAGCTGATTCGCAGCCTCATATCTTCAGCAATGGAAAGCGCATCCCAGTTTGGGCCTCCATTCCGGGATGCGCTTTCCGTATGCGACCCTTACCCCGCCAGATACGCTTCCAACGCCGGCAAAGTCGCCTCTGCATCGTGGCGGCCGACCTGGTAGATGCGCTCGAGCTCATCCGGTTCGCGGCACAGCGACGGCACCTTCACCGATTCGCTCGGCCGCACCACAAAGATTTCCCCGGCAGCCTCTCGACGTGCCAGGTCATCGAGCGTGGCATTGTAGACCTCATGCCGATGCTCAAGCGCTGCAACAAACTCCGGATAGTGACGGAACACGCGCCGCAGCATGGGCATCACGCTGTTGGGCTGCTTCACAAAGCCCGCCGGCTGCGTGAGTACCACGATATTGCGGTCATACCCCTGCGCAAACAGCCATGCGCTGGGAATAGAATCAGCCACGCCACCATCCAGATACTTATGCCCGTCAATAGCAACGGGACGCGTCGCCACAGGAATGGCAGACGACGCCCGGATCCACTCGATATCGCGCTCGTCGCCATACGGTAGATCGTGGTAGACGGCCTTGCCCGTCTCGATATCGGTACACACGCACGTAAATCGCATGGGGCAGGCGCGATACGCCTCCAAGTCGATGGGATCGCGCTCGATAGGCACCTCGTGATAGGCAAAATCGGCATTGAACATATCGCCGGTTCGCAGCCAGCTGGTCACGCTCGCATAGCGCTTGTCGGCGCAATAGGCCTTGTTGTAACGAATGGCACGGCCGATCTGGCGCGATTTAAAGTTGTAGCCAAACGCCGCGCCCGCCGAGACACCCACCATATGGTCGCAGGTCAAACCGCGCTCCATCCAAACGTCGAGCACGCCCGCCGTATACATACCGCGGTAGCCGCCTCCCTCGAGCGCAAGCCCCACCGTGCGCGTCGTATCCGGCTGTACCATGTGACCATCTCCGTTCCTGCGTTTTAAAACGGGACAAGTATACCCGTCAACATATATCGACTCAGTCGCATTTTTCATGCGCACCCAGGCGTTGCCGTTTGGCGAATAATAGCCGCCCACAGCATGTGCGCCCATATATAATTGTGCACTGTTGTCTATACTACTCAGCTGTTATCAACAGCGAACATTAGCCGGCAAAGTAACTCAACAACGCAGCAAGGCGGGGGCCTGGATACACGCAAGGCGCCGAGCAACGACGCGTGTACACTACGAGCTCGCCCGACGCCATCCGCCCTGACCTCAGAAAGCCACTTACAACATGGACACCGCCAGCAATTACACCGAAACGCTCGAAAAGACCATCCGTGACCTTCTCGAGCGTCAGGATGATCTGATTAGGACCGCCTTTACCGACCAGCTTACCGGACTTGGCAACCGCGGCGGCTTTGCCCGTTCCCTCGAGGAGCTCTGGGAGCAGGGCATCCCCGTTACCATGGCGTTCATCGATATCGACAATCTCAAGCACTGCAACGACGTCTTTGGGCATGACGAGGGCAACCGCTACATCTTGCAGGTAAGCCTTTATCTCAAACTGTATATGAAAGTGGACGAGGCGGCGTTTCGCATAGGCGGCGACGAGTTTGCCATCCTATCTACGATTGCGACCGAGGACGACCTCGCCGAACGTCTGGAACACTGCCGAACGGTCCTGCTCAAAAACAACGATTCCGAGATGCCTCATTCGTTTAGCTACGGAGTGGCACACGCCGACCCCGCCCTGGGCGAAGCCTCCAATCGCATGACACTCGATGCCGACCATCGCATGTACGACTACAAGCTGCGCCATGCCATGCACCTTGATCGACGCAATATCGTGCAAGTCCACGCCGACGACTTCGAAATAAGCGACCGCGTTTTCGATGCCTTTTCGATGCTCAACGAAGGCCGTTATTGCTTTATCGAGAACTTGAACAAGCATCGCACCCTTTGGTCACAAGGCGCCTTGCGCGATCTCGGTCTTCCTGCCGAGCATATCGACAACTGCCACGATTACTGGAAAACGCGTGTCCATCCCGATGACCTTGAGGCCTATACCAGCGATATCGACCAAATCTACAACGGCTCCAAACACCGCCGCGTCATGCAGTACCGCATGCGCAATGCCGCGGGCGACTACGTCCTCTGCCGCGCTCGCGGGTTTCGCATCGACGGCGACGGAAATACCCCCTCGCTCTATGTCGGCGAACTTGTTAACCACTCACTCGCCGAGACCGTCGACGCCGCCACGGGCCTCGGAACGCAGCGTATGCTGATCAACGCTATCGATGCCTGCCGTCGCGACCGTTGCGAGACGGGGCTTATAGCGGTCCGCGTTTGTGGCACGGCAAAGTTCAACGAGCTCTACGGGGCCGAGGCTGTCGACAACATGCTCGCCGAATACGCAGGCCGCATGCTATCGATCACCCGCGGCAGAAGTCGCGTCTTCCGCTCGCGAAACGCCCAGTTCGTCGTGCTCAGCAACGATCTGGACCACGAGGCATTCGAGCAACTGACCCATCATCTTAAAGAGGCCGTTTTCGCTCCTGTTCGAATCGCGAACGACACCATTACCCCCGTCTGTCTTGTCGTCCCGGCCTTTTACGAGCGCTTAATCAATCAAGCGACCGCTGTTTTAGGCGAACTCGACCGTCGTCTTCGCGCCGCCGGCGGGCTTGCACCCAACGACAGCCTCCCCATACCCGAGATTGAGCGTAAAAGCGCCGTCGCCGAACGCATCGATACGCTCACGGGCCTCTATCGACCCAGCGAGTTTATGCGGCGTGCCAACGCATTTCTTAAGACAAGGCGCGACGCCGCTTGGTGTATCGCCACCGTCGACATGGGTCATATGCGACTGTTCAACGAATGGCACGGACAGGCCGAGGGCGACCGCGTGCTCGCCGATGTGGGCACGGTCCTCAAAGACATCGAGAATGCCGAGATGGGCGTCGTAGGATACTGGGGCCAAGACGACTTTTGCATTCTCATCCCCTTTGAGCACAACACCGTCCATCAAATCTATAACCGCGTTCGCGCCGCCGTGGCCAAGCATGATGACGGCGTGGGTTTCTGGCCGTCCATGGGCGTTTGCCCCATCGGCCCCAACGAGGAAATCACCATCGACGCGCAGGCCAAGGCCATGTTTACCAATCGGCGCGCCAAAAACGATTTTAAGGATCGCATCGCCGTCTTTCGCCCCGAGGAATACAAGCGCGAGGTGGCGTTTCACCGCACCCTCACCGAGTTCCAGTATGCGCTCTCAAACGACCGCATCACCTACTACCTGCAGCCCCAGGTCGACATGGAAACCGGCGAGATCATTGGCGCCGAAGCGCTCACGCGCTGGATCGACAAGGATGGCTCCCTCATTTCGCCCGCCACCTTTATCCCCGCTCTCGAAGAAAGCGGTTTTGTGGTGACGCTCGACAAATACGTTTGGCAGGGCGTTGCCTTGTGGCTGCGCGAGCGCATCAATCGGGGGCTTCGCGTGGTTCCGATCTCGCTTAATGTGTCGCGCGTGGATATCCTCGCCTGCAACGTTGCCGAGCATATGGGAGCGCTCGCCGCCCAATACAACCTGCCGCCCGAGCTCATGCGCATCGAGATCACCGAGACAGCTTATACGGGAGAGTCCGAGGCCGTGGATAAACTAACGGCCGACCTGCACACCCGCGGCTTCTCGACCTATATGGACGATTTTGGCACCGGCCAGTCCACGCTCGCGATGCTCAAGAACGTCAACGTCGACGTCATCAAGCTCGATCGCACGTTTGTGCCCGATAACGGCGATGAGGGCCGCAGCGTGCAAATCATCTCATCAATGCTCGAGATGGCGCAGTCACTCCATCTGCCCGTTGTGATCGAAGGCGTCGAGACGGACAAGCAGGCAAACATGCTGCGCCACATGGGCGCCCGCTACGCTCAGGGATTCCTCTACTACCGCCCCATGCAGGCGGAGGATTTTGAGGCATTGCTCGATGGTGGCAACGACAACTAATACGCTCGCACGCAAAACGCCACCGTCGAGGGGAGCGTTTGTTCCCATGAGCTAACTAATACTCCAATCTAAACCGAATTGGGAGTAAGATACAAACCATTGTTCCATCCAAGGAGGCAATCCATCATGAACGAGTCGTATCGCCTGGGCGAGCAATCAATCATCGCTCATCTTCAGCGACTTGCGAACGGGGCCTCAACCACCGAGCTCGATGTTGCCGCGCTGCCCCCGGAGCTGCGTGCCATCGGTGAGCAACTGCAGAAAACGCTCGCCATCCTGCAACAAGAACGTGAGTTGCTTGAGCACGGCGCCTATATCGACTCGCTCACCAATCTTGGCAACCGTGGCGGACTCGACCGCCATGTCGATCAGCTCTGGCGCAAAGGCACCCCCTTCACCTGTGCCTATATTGACATCGATCGCCTCAAGCATTGCAACGATAAGTTTGGCCACGCCGAGGGCAATCGCTACATTCTGAGCATCTGCCGCGCACTCACCGAGACAATGGAGCACGATGAGTTGCTGTTCCGTATCGGTGGAGACGAATTTGTACTTATATCCCCCACGACAAACGAAGCCGAGCTCGAGCAGCGCCTAGAGTGGACGCGTGCCAATCTTATCGAGGCAACATCGGACGGCAAGGCGCCCATGATCGCCAGCTTTAGCTTTGGCTGCTCGCGCGTCGACCCGCTTGCAGGCGATACGCGTCGCCAGATGACAAAGGACGCCGACCGCAAAATGTATCGCTACAAGCTCATGTACCGTGTGCAACAACCGGAAGAAGGCGATGCGCTGCAACGCCCGATCACCGAACAACCCCCCCCCTGCAACGACCGAGTGTTTCAAGCGATCTCCATGAGCTCCGAGACACGCTATCCGTTCATCATTAACCTCGACACCGGCGAATCGCAATGGTCGGTTAATGCCGTGCGCGATTTTGACCTACCCTCCCAGCATCCCTACAACTCGCTCGATATATGGCTTGCCCGTGTTCACCCCGAGGACCGCGACAACGTACGTGCCGAGCTCGATATGGTGGTAAACGGCACGTGGCACTTCCACTGCATGCAGTATCGCGTCATGAATACCACCGGAAAATACGCGCTTTGCGACTGCACGGGTTACCGCCTGGACGGCACCGATACCGAGCCCAACATGTATGTGGGCATTGTCACCAACCGAAGCTTGGCAGATACGACCGATTCCGTGACCGGTCTGGGCGATATCCACGCCCTGGTCAACGCCATTGGCGAGATGCGTCGCGTGGCACGAAACGCGGGCTTGATCGCCATTAAAATCGACGAAATCGCACAGGTCAATGCCCGCTTTGGCTTTGATGCAGGCGACCGCGTTTTGGCAGAAAGCGCCGCCTGCCTCATGGATTGCTCGCGCGGCAAGGGTCGTCTGTTCCGCTCGACCGGACCGATGTTCGTGGCGCTCTTCGACGACTTTGATCCCGAAGAGACCGACGCGGTTGCAGACGAAATCGAACGGTTCTTGGGATCGCCCGTGCTCCTTGGCTCATTTGAATATCAGCCGCCCCTTCGTGTGGCGACGCTTCATCTGGACGCCGTCGACCGACAGCCCGTTTCCATTTTGAACGAACTTAATGCGCTGATTAAAGAGGCGCCGCAGGTACCGGGCACCAAGCTGGACTAGCGTTATGGGGCGCATGATGGTTAATTTCCGATCTCAACCGAACACATTGGGCAAATAGGTCGTACCCGCAGTTAGCCGAACGTCCCCTCAGTCCCTCCCGGGGCCCGGGGGCACCGTTTCGATACTCTTGGTTTACTTTGCCTGATGCAAATAAGTGCTCAACAAGATAGAACCTATCCCCCGCCACGGATATGCCCTCGAGTAAATCTGTTAAGCCAAGCCTATCAAATTCTATTGACAATTGGCTGCATTGGTCCATTTTGTCGTCCAGCCACTTCCGCTGGCTATCGCCTCATAAACACAAACCTAACGAGCCGCACGAACGACAAAGAGGCCAAGCTGAACAGAAGTAGAACCAAAACTTCAAAAACGCTGGTATTCCAATCGCGTACCCAGCCCTCTACCGCCCACAAGAAAAACAGCAGCCCCATCCATAACGTCACAGAAGAAATCAGCTTTGCGTAAGGGCGTATATCAATCTCGCTCTCCCTTTTTGTGACATCATATCCAGCAATTGAGCAGAGCCATCTTCCTCTTCGGTATTGGATTGAAAGGACAATCAAGGCAATCGAAGTCATCAAGCAAACAGCATCCTCTGTTTCCATAGAGTTTCCTTTGCTTTCCATCCTAGTTACGCATTCACAATCGAATCAAACCAAGTATGAATTACTCGATAGCAACCGCCTTAGTATAAACCATAGCCGCCGCAGCAGCCCGCCTTCCAAGGCCTCAAAGCTCGCCATCGAGGGCGACCCGCCCAGACCCCTTACAATCTGCTCGCACGAGGCCCCGCACTCCAACATCCTCTGGGCCGTATCCCGCTCGTACCTGGTAAGCGTGCCTGCCGTGGGCCCTCGGGGCCGGCATCGTGCCCCACGCCATCTGCCCGCTCGTGCGATAATCCTCTGCAGAAGTCACCGACAGCAGAGGGAGTTTGTGATGAAGGTTCTTTTGGTCAATGGCAGCCCCAAGGCAAACGGCAACACGGCCCGCGCACTCGCCGAGGTCGCCGAGCAGCTTAACGCCGAAGGCATCGAGGCCGAGATGTTTCAGCTGGGCGCCAAGCCCATTCGCGATTGCATTGGTTGCGGCCAGTGCGGCAAGCTCGATTGCCGTTGCACCTTTGACGACGATGTGGTCAACGAGCTGATTGCCGCTGCCGAGCAGGCAGACGGCTTTGTCTTTGGCTCGCCCGTCTACTACGCACATCCCAGCGGACGCATCCTCTCGGCACTCGACCGCGCATTCTATGCAGGCAGCAAGGCCTTTACGCACAAGCCGGGCGCCGCTGTCGCCGTTGCCCGTCGCGGCGGCACGTCGACCACCTTCGACGTGCTCAACAAGTACTTCACCATCAACCAGATGCCCGTGGTAGCATCCACCTACTGGAACAACGTCTTCGGTGCCATGCCGGGCGAGGCCGCCCAGGACGCCGAGGGCCTTGCCACCATGCGAAACATCGGTAAAAACATGGCCTGGCTGCTGCGTTGCATCGAGGCGGGAAAGGCCGCCGGCATCGAAGCCCCCGAGGCCGATCGCGAGCGAACCAACTTTATTCGGTAGAACGGCGGAACATAAATATGAACGTGCAAATCTTCGGCACCAAAAAGTCCTTCGATACCAAGAAGGCCCAGCGCTACTTTAAGGAGCGCCGCATTAAGGTGCAGTTTATCGACCTTAAGGAAAAGGAGATGAGCAAGGGCGAGCTCACGAGCGTGATGCAGGCGGTCGGCGGCATCGACAAGCTGCTCAACCCCAAGGCTAAGGACGAGGAGACGCTCGCACTCATCCAGCACCTCACCACCAGCCAGCGCTTCGACAAGCTACTCGAGAACCAGCAGGTTCTGGCCGAGCCCATCGTGCGCAACGGCAAAAAGGCCACCGTCGGTTATTGCCCTGATGTATGGGGAGCCTGGGAGTAGCCTGTGTTATTTGTCGGCGCGTGGGTATAAGAGCAGGCGTTTGGCATAAGATTCAACTGTAAGCCATGTCTAACAAAGGAGGGCACATGCCCAACAAACCCGTGAAGATCATCATGCTTACCGGCTACCTCGGTGCCGGCAAGACCACGCTGCTCAACCACATCCTCGCCAACGACGGCGGCATCCGCGCCGCCGTGATCGTCAACGATATCGGCGAGATCAACGTCGACGCTAGCCTTATCGCCGACGGCGGCCTTTCCGAGACCGACGACCTCATCCCGCTCACCAACGGCTGCATCTGCTGCACGCTTTCGGACGACCTGGCCAACCAGCTGCAGGGCATCGCCGATTCGGGCAAGTTCGACTACATCATCATCGAGGCCTCGGGTATTTGCGAGCCTATCCCCATCGCCTACACCATCTCGAGCTTCTGCGACGAGGCCAAGGTGGGCGGCGAGCCCAAGCTCGCGCTCGACAACATCGTGGCCGTGGTCGACTGCGCCCGCATGTACGACGAGTTCAACGGCGGTCGCGACCTGCTGGCCGAGGACATTGACGAGGATGACATCGAGAGCCTGCTCATCCAGCAGATCGAGTTTTGCTCCACGCTGATTCTTAATAAGACTGACACCGTCACCCCCGAGCAGATCGCAGAGCTCAAAGCCATCGTGCGCAGCCTGCAGAAGGACGCCGTGATTGTCGAGGCTCAAAACGGCGAGGTCCCCATGGAGGAGCTGCTCGACACCGACCGCTTCGACTTTATGCGCGCCTACAACTCCGCCGCCTGGATCGAGGCCATGGAGCATCCCGAGGAGCACGACGACCCCGAGGTGCTCGAGTACGACATCGAGACCTTTGTGTACTCGCGCCGCAAGCCGTTTGACCTGCAGAAGTTCACCGATTTTGTTGAGCAGGAGTGGCCCGACGAAGTCATTCGCGTCAAGGGTCCGCTGTGGCAGACCGGCGATCCGGACATGTGCTACATGTTTGAGCAGGCCGGCCACCAGATGCGTCTGATGGAAAACGGCCTGTTTGTCGATTCTGCGCCCGAGGGCGAGAAGCAGAAGATTATCGACGAGAACCCCGAAATCATGCAGATTTGGGACGACGAGACGGGCGACCGCATGACGAGCCTGTGCATCATCGGCCGTCACATGGACAAAGACGCGCTCATCGCCTCCCTCGATGCCTGCCTGACCGACTGGCACCGCGCCTAGGTTTATCCAAGCGGGCATTTTTCCGCCTACGTAACCGCCAAACCACCACGAAGGTGCCCTTCGTGGTGGTTTTTCGTTCTGAGCCAAGGAGATTCATGTTCAACATTGTGCTGTATGCGCCCGAGATTCCGGCCAATACGGGCAATATCGGCCGCACCTGCGTGGTTACCGGTGCCCGCCTGCATCTGGTGGAGCCACTGGGCTTTTCACTCGACGACAAGACGGTGCGTCGCGCCGGCCTGGGCTACTGGCAAAACTTGGACGTGACGACATATGCCGGCTGGAAGGATTTCCTTGCGCGCAACGGCCTCTCCCCCGCCGACGAGCGCCTGCACCTGCTAACCAAAAAGGCGCGCCGAACCTATGCGCAAAGCACCTACCGCGACGGTGACTTTTTGGTCTTTGGCAGCGAGAGCTCGGGGATTCCTGAGCCACTGCTTGCCGCGGCGCCCGAGCGCTGCGAGCGCATCCCCATGTTGCGCGATTGCGACTCGCTCGAAAACGCCGACGCCTGGGAGGCCCACGAGGAGTCGCTCGGGCATACCGAGGACAGACACGAAGCCATCCTTCGACAGGATATCTGCGGCAACTTCGTCAATCCGGACGACTACCGCATCAGCGCACTCAACCTCTCCAACAGCGCCGCCATCGTCCTCTACGAGGCCCTGCGCCAGTCAAACTTCCCAGGAATGTGACAAAGGGACAGTCCCTTTTTCATATTCGCTTATAGATAGCGGCCGGTAATGCTCTTGGAGCAGGTCGCGATGTCTGCCGGCGTGCCGGCGCAGACGATTTGCCCGCCGGCGTCGCCACCGCCCGGGCCCATGTCGATCACATAATCGGCGTTACGGATAAGGTCGAGATCGTGTTCGATCACGATAACCGTGGCGCCCTTGGCAACAAGGCCGTCGAACACACTCAGCAACACCTGAACATCGAGCGGATGTAGGCCGATCGTAGGCTCGTCGAACACGAATACGGCATCGTCCTGCACGCGTCCCATCTCGCTCGCAAGCTTAAGACGCTGCGCCTCGCCGCCCGAAAGCGCCGGCGTGGGCTCACCGAGCGTGAGATAGCCCAAGCCCAGGTCGCGCAAGGTCTGCAAGCGCGTCTGAACTTTCTTGAGCCCCAGCGTGGCGTCGAGAGCCTCGTCCACACTCATGTCCATGAGCTGCGGCAACGTAAGCAGGCTCCCGTCCTTGCCCTCGCGATGGATATGCGAAGCCGCGTCTGCATAACGTGAGCCGCGACATGCCGGGCAGACGATCTCGACGTCGGGCAAAAACTGCACGTCGAGCGATATCGAACCCGTGCCATCGCACGTAGGGCAGCGCAAAGTGCCAGTGTTGTAGCTAAAGGCACCCGCCTTGTAGCCGGCTGCCTTGGCCTCGGGCGTACGGGCGAAGGCGCGACGCAGCTCATCATGAATGTCGGCATAAGTTGCCACCGTCGAGCGCACGTTGGCGCCGATAGGCGTAGCGTCAATCAGGTTGGCACGTGCAATGCCCTCGGCATCGATCCAGCGCACGTGGCGTGGCAAGCGCTCGCCAGCTACCTGCGCCTTAAGCGCCGGGATGAGCGTCTCGAGTACCAACGTCGTCTTGCCCGAACCCGAAACGCCCGTCACCGCGACAAGGCGACCGCGCGGGATATCGACTTCGAGCGGCTTGACGGTATGGATGGTATCGGTCGCCATGCGGATGTGGCCCTGGTCGAACATTTCGTCGTCAGTCACCTGCGGACGCAAACGCTTGGAGTCCGATCTCAAAAACGGCGCGATGCGGCTGGCCTGCGATTGTTCGATCTCGTCTACCGTGCCCGCGGCAATCACATTACCGCCGCCTGCTCCGGCAACGGGACCCATCTCAACCAGATAGTCGGCTTCCGCCAGCACGCGTGTATCGTGGTCAACGACAACCACGGTGTTGCCGTCATCCACCAGATCGCGCATCACGCCTACCAGGCCGTCGACATTGGCAGGATGCAAGCCAATCGAGGGCTCGTCCAACACATAGAGCACACCCGTCGATCGGTTGCGCACCACGCGGGCGAGTTGCACGCGCTGGCGCTCACCCGTGGAGAGCGTGGCACCTGCGCGATCGAGTGAAAGGTAATCGAGACCCAGGTCGACCAGACGACGGGCCGCTCCCAAAAACGAATCGCAGATATCCGTCGCCATGGGCTGCATCTCGACCGGCAAGGATGCGGGCACCCCGCGCACCCACTCAATCGCCTCGCCCAGCGTCATGGCCGCCGCCTGCGCCAGATTGATACCGCGCACCTGGGGCTGGCGCGCAGCCTCGGAGAGGCGCGTGCCGCCGCAATCACGGCACGGGCCCTCGCGCAAAAAGCGTGCCACGCGTTTGAGGCCCTTATCGTCCTTAACCTTGGCGAGCGCGTTCTCGACCGTATAGACGGCGTTGTAATAGGTGAAGTCGAGCGGCGTGGCGCCCTCGCCGTTTTTGGGAACGTAGAGAATATGCTTCTTAACCGCCGGACCATGGAACACGATGTCGCGCTCTTGAGGCGTGAGCTGGTTAAACGGCACGTCGGTGCGCACGCCCATCTCGCCGGCCACCTGCTTCATCAGGTCCCACATGAGCGTGCCCCAGGGAAGCACTGCGCCTTCATTGATAGTCTTTGACTCGTCGGGCACCAGGCTCGCCTCGTCCACCTCGCGCATGACACCGGTGCCGCCGCAGGTAGGGCACGCACCGCCGCTATTGAAAGCCAAATCCTCGGCACTCGGCGCGTAGAACTCGCGGCCGCATGCGGGGCACGTGAGCGACAGGCCCGCAGCCACGTTAAGGCTCGGCTCCACGCGCGCCCCGCAATGCGGGCACACGTGATGGGCGCAACGGCTAAAGAGCAGGCGCAGACTATTGTTGAGCTCGGTCATGGTACCAAAGGTGGAACGCACGCCCGGCACGCTAGGGCGCTGATGCAATGCGAGCGCCGCCGGTACGTGCAGCACCTCGTCCACCTGGGCGTGCTCGGCCTGCGTCAGACGACGGCGGGTATAGGTGCTGAGCGCCTCCAGGTAACGGCGCGAGCCCTCGGCATAAAGAACTCCCAGCGCCAGCGAGCTCTTGCCCGAACCCGATACGCCGGCAATGCCCACGAGCCTCCCCAGCGGAATATCGATATCGATGTCCTTGAGATTGTGGACACGTGCACCGCGCACCTCGATAGCCTGTGGGCTCATCTTCTGTTCCGTCACCTTTATCACCCTACTCATGCCATAAAACGCGGTCGCGGATATACTTGCCCAGCATAGGCACGCTAAACCGGACGAGACCGTATCCGGCGGCCTCGATGACGCGCTCGCGAATTAAGCTTGCGCGATATTTACTCGCCCAGCTCTGGGTGCGGTCGCAGCGCTCAATGATATCCGCCATGCGCGTCAGCTTGCCCTCGTCAACCGCCATAGCCTCGATAAAGAGGCGCTGTGGGGTGCGCAGCCCGTAATACAGAGGCGCGTCAACCGCTTCGTAGAACTCGGAGACGGCATCCGCATGGCCATCCTCGACATCGCGCCTTTCAATGACTTGCGAGCCACGCCGGACAGCAGACCGCCATATGTAATATCCCACCAGCTGAACCATATAGGGATGCCCCATGCTCTTGCGCGCCGCAAGGTCCGCGGTCTCCGCATCAATATAAAAACCAGCGCGCTTGATCGTCTGGATATACGAATCGCGCACCTGGGGCAAAGAAATCGCCCCCAACGTACGCTGCTGGGCACGTCGCAAAAACGTCACGCTCGGCTCTTCGAGCAAATCGTCAACCATGCTGGGCAAGCCGGCAAAGACCAGCGCAAGACCGCGTTGCTCGCTATCGGGCAAGCCCGTGGCATCCTGATCTCCGAGCACCTGCTGATAGAGAACGGCGAGAGCCGCCAGTTCCTCGATAGACGCAGATTGAGCCTCGTCAATCGCAAACAGGATGCCCTTACCTGGACCGAGCTTCTTGAGACGTTCGTTGACCAGCCCCCGCAACGTCTCGCCTTTTGCCCGCGCCGCCTCAACCGACATTCGGCCAAATGACGGACCAAACTCCATCGACGTCACAACGGGTTTATTCGAGCGAAGCGCGTCGGCCAAGCGGTCGCATAAACCAAGCGAAGCGGAATCGGAGACAACCGCCCATCCGCGCTCACTGGCGAGACGCTGCAGCTCCCGCAGGAGAACTGTTTTGCCACAGCCGCGGTTTCCTGTAATGAGCATGAGTCTGCCCGGCGCTCCGGCACCGTTATCGAGCCCTTCCTCAAAATCTTCGATGACCGACTCGCGACCGATGAGTATCGGAGGTCGCTTACCAGCCGTTGGCTTAAAGGGATTTGGATTCATGTCGGCCTCCTCGGATTGGCAAACGCTGGTAATAGTTATACCAACTTATACCGAGTTATACCAACTGAATGTGACAAAGGGACTGTCCCTTTGTCACATGTGGCCGAAAAACTCGGCGTCGGCGGGGCGATAGGGGCGGAAGGTGGCGGGATCGCCGTTTACGTGTGCCACAGCGGATACGTCGTACCATTTGACCGTATAGCCGGCGCCGTGGGCGCAAAAGACCGAATCGGGCGTGTTGGGCAGATCGGCCTCGGGCTCGTAGGCGGCCGCCTCGATGACGCGCTCGGCATCATGGCAAGCCGCATAACCGGCGAACTCCAGGTACAGATGTCCGCGGCCGCTCGTGTAGGCAGCCACCTCCAGCGCGTAATCCTGCACCTCGGATGCCGGCACGCGGCCCACAAGCTTCGCCCGGTCACCCGTCATTGCCGGCGGCTCGTACTCGGCACCCATGCGCGTGGCATCCGAAAGCGCCCTGCCCACGCACTCCCCCGGCACCTCGAGCTCAAAGCGATACCACGGCTCCAACAGCACCGCCGCGCCGGCCTCGCGCGCCTGCATCAAACCCTGGCGAATCGCGCGGTATGTTGCCTGACGAAAGTCACCGCCCTCGGTGTGTTTGGCATGCGCGCGGCCGCCCGTGAGCGTAATGCGCACATCGGTGATGGGCGAGCCGGTCAACACGCCCAGGTGGTCGCGCTCCATGGCGTTGGTGAGTGCCAGACGCTGCCAGTTAAGGTCGAGCTCGTCGGTCGAGGTCACGGTGCCAAACTGCACGCCCGAACCTACTGGCAACGGCTCCAGGCGCAGGTGCACCTCGGCGTAATGGCGCAGCGGCTCAAAGTGGCCCACACCCTCGACCGGCTGCGAGATAGTCTCCTTATAGAGAATGCCGCCGGGCTCAAACTCGACCGCAAGGCCAAAACGATCGGCCAGCACGCGCTGCACGACCTCGAGCTGCACGGCGCCCATCAACTGCAGGTGAATCTGCTCAAGATGCGTATTCCAGCTTACGCCGAGCATGGGATCTTCGTCCGCCAACTCAGTCAATGCTTTGAACACCGTATGGACGTCGTGTTCGCCCGGCAGCACCGTATAGGTGAGGACTGGCGCAATGACGGGCGCATCGCCCGCGGACTCCGCGCCCAGGGCGTCCCCTGGGCGAACGTGCGCAAGACCCGTCACGGCGCAGATGCCGCCAGCGGCAACTTCCTGGGCAAGCTCGTACTTCTCTCCGTTATAGATGCGCACCTGATCGACCTTTTGCTCCCATGCCTCGGCGCCGGAACGTCCGTCAATCATCTGTTTGGCATGCAGTGTGCCGCCGGTCACTTTAACCCAAGCCAAGCGCTCGCCACGAACACCTCGGCTGACGCGATAGACGCGCGCGGCGAACTCCGGGGCCCACGCCTGTTCACGCATCAGCGTGCACATGCCATCCAGCAGCTCGCCCACGCCCTGGTCCTTGAGCGCCGAGCCGGCAAAGCAGGGAAAGAGCTTGCGCTCGACAACCATGCGCGACAGCGTTGCGACAGAAAGCTCGCCCGTCTCAAGAAACTCATCGAGCGCCGCCTCGTCCAACGCAGCAGCGTCCTCCTGAACGGCACCACCCGCCAACAGTTCGTTGGCATCCAGGCAGCCCTCGGAAAGACGCTGCCCAAGCTGTGTCAGCAAAACATCGCGGCCAGGATTCTCCAAATCGATCTTGTTGATGAAGATGAACGTCGGGATGTCATAACGTGCAAGCAGGCGCCACAGGGTTTCGGTGTGCCCCTGCACGCCATCGTTGGCGCCCACAACCAAAATCGCGTAGTCGAGCGCGCGCAATGTGCGCTCTGCCTCGGCCGAAAAATCCACGTGACCGGGGGCGTCCACAAGCATGACGTGGGTATCTCCGTGGTCGAGCACGGCCTGCGACGAGAAAATCGTGATGCCGCGCTCGCGTTCGATAGCGCTGGTATCCAGGTGCGAGTCGCCGTCGTCCACACGGCCGCGCTTGCGAATGCGACCTGCGTTGAACAGCATGGCCTCGGCCAGCGTAGTCTTGCCGGCATCGACATGCGCCAAGATTCCAACGACCGCTTGCTTCGACATGGCTCTCCTCTTATTGCAAGCCCATCGCACGTGGCAACGGGCACCCTCGTTCCACACTGGATGATACAATTTACGGGCCGGCGGGCGAAGCGGGCCCTATCCCCCGACCGAGCTCATCGCCCCGCGTTGCCGCGCGGCGATTTTCGTAGGTTCGCGCCTTACGAAAGCCGGCACCTCCCCTAACAGCGCAGCGACCAAAAATGGCCCCACCCGGGGCCATTTTCATGTACATGGATTGTTGATACGCGTCCCCGCTCTTATGCCTCGCGCAGCCAATCGAACGCGACGCGCGGCGTGCCGTCCGACACATACACGACGCCGGCGCGCTCGAACCCCGCCTTCATGCTCGCGCCCTGCATGGGCAGGTTGTCCGCGTGCGTATCGATACGCAGATGGTCGGCGCGCTCCTTGGCAAAGGCAAACATCGCAGCCGCGATACCGTGCACGGTGCCGTCGGACGCCACGCGGTGCAGTACGGCGTACGGAGTGTCGCTACGCCACTGGCCGTCCTCGATGACGTCGTAGCACTCGTCCGGGCCCGGCAAAAAGGCAAACGTCGCCACCACGCGACCGTCGACTTCGCACACATAGCTGCCACCGGCGGCGATATCGGCAGCCAGCTGCTCGGCAGAAGGCGTGCCCTCGGGCCACTGCGTGGCGTTGCCATGCGCACGCATAAAGGCGCGGGCCGCGTCATAGATAGCCATGACGGCGGGAATGTCGGTATCGAGGGTTTTTCTGATCATCACGCGGCGACCTCACGTTTATTGGTATCACTTTGATTGAGCAATGATACCAACGTTTTGAGAAGGGCGCGAAGCAGATGGGTAGCAAAAAGCGAGCCGCCTGGTCAAAAGCCAAAAGCGAGTTTTTAGGCGCTGCCACGGGCGGCGATATGAGCGACCTGTTTGCACGCGAAGACGTGCGCCGCGACGCACTAGACGCCGAGCGCGATGAAGCCTGGCGCTACAAGTCGTGCGAGCGCAAAAACCGTTACGACACGCGCGCCGAGGCCGAGGCAGTTATGGCCGACTGCGAAAACCGCGGACGGCGCGGTTTGGCCTGCTACAAATGCGAATACTGCGGCGGATGGCACCTGACGTCGCACCCTTGGAAATAGGCGCCACTTCGGCACGGCACTGACGGAGCGCCAGCTATCGCGCGCAAGCTACGGGCGCGGCGGCACCAAAATATCGTAACGAACGGCCTTGCCCGCAAGTTGATAGCTCGGCTTAACGCCGGCAAGCAGCGGTCCCTTTACCGGCCGCTTGATAACGACCTTGCGCGGGCGCGCCGCAAGCGCAGCTTTAACCAGCGTCTCCTCATCGGCACACGGCTGTTCCAAATGGTGCAAGAGTTGGAACTTCTTTTTCACCGCCGCGCTCTTGGTGCGCTCGGGAAACATGGGGTCCAGATACACCACGTCGGGAGCGGCAAGCTCGCCCTGCCCGATCAGCTCAGCTGTATGGCGAAGGCCGGCAATGCTGTCCTCGCCCGCATGTAAGTGCATGCGCGCCACGGCGGCCGCAAGCGCCGAATCATCTGCCGCGCGATCCAGGGCATCCTGGAGCAGCGCCGCGATCACGCAGTCCTGTTCATACAGATCGACGGTAAAGCCCGCTGCCGCCAGCAGCAGCGAATCCTCGCCAAAGCCTGCCGTGGCGTCAATCGCCCATGGTTGCTCGATGCCTTTTGTGCGCGCAGCCTTCACCAGTAGCTCTTGCTGCAGACGGCCCTGCTTGAGCCGTGGAAGCATGCGGCCAAAATCGGCACGCAACTCCATCGCACCGTCGGTGAGCGTGAGGCCCTCGGGCTTCCCGATCAGCTCAAGCCCCGCGGCCCGAGCAACAGAAAAGGGATCGACGACGCCCATGGGTACTC
Organism: uncultured Collinsella sp.; assembly: GCA_900550965.1. Lineage (GTDB taxonomy): Bacteria > Actinomycetota > Coriobacteriia > Coriobacteriales > Coriobacteriaceae > Collinsella. Next base: position 24,751 of record URUC01000020.1, read on the forward strand.
CTTAGCAAGCAAAGCGGATACGTGAGCGCCGCATGTGTCGGCACCCAATCGTCCGCTATTGTCCCACATGCGACATGGCCCACAGCATCCCAATGCAAAGCACCGCCATCAATCCCGTGCACACGGCAGCGATCACAGAATCGCTCATGCGCCTTCCCAACGATTGCGGCTCGCGCGCCTGCCCTGTTCCGTACATCATGGCTCCTCCTTAGACCAACTCCTTGTTACATCCTCATCATCGCAGCGCCGCACATGAGCTGCCATCGATTTGACTTACGTCCAGCTTTCCTTTTTGAAAGGTTGAGGTGCGCAGGCCTAAAGCGCTTTCAGACGCATGCGCCGCCGCGTTGAACTACAATGTGCTTCACCATATGTGCAGCACAGGGGGTACGCCAGATCGGCCGTACTCGTATCGAAAGGATCCAGCCATGAGCTACGCTCGCAAGACACTCAAAATCCTTGCCCTCATTTACTTTGTTTTGGGTATCGCCAGCCTCGTCATCGCCGGCGTCGGCATCGCCCGAGGCAGTCTCGATTCCACGTACGGGCCGAACGCCATGCTCGCCGCGGCCGTACTTGTCATCAAGGGTCTTGTCGATCTTGCCGCAGGTGTTGCGGGCATCAAGGGCGCCAACAAGCCTTCGCAGGTGGATGGCGCGTTTAAGCTCGGCATCGTCGCCGCAATCGCCACGATTGCGCAGGCCGTGCTCACGCTTCCCGCGTTTGGCGGCGACGCCATCAACTTTGGCGCCTTTGTCATCGTGGTGTACGACCTGTTCTTTGTTCAGCAGGCGCACGCCGTCAAGGCCGAGAACAAGGACCGCCTGTAAGCGCTCGCTTCTCATAGCCTCTGCAGCCAAGCAACTAAAAAGGGCCGATCGCACATCTCCGCGGTCGGCCCTTTGCATTTGCCCAGATAAAACCTGCCAAAATAAACCTGTCCCTTTTTGGTAGGTTAGTGGCGGTACTCGGCGATGATGAAGTCGATGTCGGTTTGAAGGGTGTCCAGGTTTGCCAGGCGCTCTTTGTCGGCGGGGCGCGTGCGGTAGTAGTACGGCGTCATCTGGAACACCGCCTCGATATCGGCCTGCGTCTGGAGCGTAATGCTCGCAGACACCCGTTGCGTTCCCACCAACTCCAGCTCGGTCGTCTTCGGCAGCTTCTCGTCGTTGAGATATGGCGTGTCGTAGAGCACCTCCTTGAGCCCAAACAGATGCCGAGCACCCGGCACCACGGTGTAGAGCGAGCCCTCGGGTGCCAGCACGCGGGCAAACTCGCGCTCGTTAAAGGGGGCAAAGAGCTCGGTCACCATATCGAAGGCATCATCGGCCACGGGGATATCCTTCATATTGGCCACGAAATAGGTCGCATCGCCGCGCTTGGCAGCAAGGCGAACCATCTCTTTGCCCAGGTCGAAACCGTAAGCATCCACGCCCGGTACCGCGCCCATGGCGCTGGTGTAGTAGCCCTCGCCACAGCAAATATCGAGCAAGGTCAGCTGCTTGCCCGTAGACACCCCGTGCTCTGCCGCCCACTCGTGCACCAGCTCGACCATCGCATCGCGCAGCGGCGCATAGTATCCACGGTTCAGAAAGTCGCGACGGCTGCGCGCCTGCGACTTGGGATCGCCCATGGAGTCACCGCTCTTGGACGAGCGCAGCAGATACAGATAGCCTTCGCGCGCACGGTCAAACCGGTGTCCGCCCGCGCATGCAGCACCGCGCTCGTCGTCCACCAACGGTTCATGGCAAACGGGACACAACAACATGGCAACTCCTTAGCGCGAACAACACAACGCCCACCATTGTCGCACGCCTTCCCCACCTAGTCATAGAAGAGACAAGGAGTGTCCCCAGCTGCCGGCAGAAAAGGAACGTCCCTAAGTGCCGGCTGGCTGCATTAGGAGTATCATCGTCTGCGCAAATAAGGAGCGAATCGCATATTAGAGATTGAGAGCGTATGACTGATACCGCGTCCAAGCACATTGACATGACCACCGGCTCGCTGTGGCGCAATATTCCCCTGTTCGCCTTTCCCGTCGCCGCCACGAGCATCCTTGAGCAGCTGTCGAACCTCATCGCCACGGTCATCATCGGTAACTTCTCGGGCGACCAGGGGACCCTCGCCATGGCGGCGGTCGGCTCCAATGTTCCGCTTACCAGTCTTATGATCAACCTGTTTATTGGGCTGTCGCTTGGCTCCAACGTGGTCATCGCCAACGCCATCGGCCGCAACGATCAGAACATGGTCAAGCGCGCCGTCCATACCTCGATTCTGATGGCACTCGTGGGCTTTGTCGTCATCGCGCTGGGCGAGATCTTTGCCGAGCCCATGCTCGCCGCGCTCAATGTCCCTGACGAAACCATGCCGCTCGCATCGCTCTACCTGCGCGTCTTTTTGCTCAGCATGCCCTCGATCTTGCTCTACAACTTTGAGGCCGCAATCTTCCGCTCCGTCGGCATCACCCGCATGCCGCTGCAGGCGCTTGCCGTGTCCACCGTCCTCAACATTGGCCTGGACCTCATCTTTGTCCCCGTGCTCCACTGGGGCGTCGCGGGTGTCGCCATCGCCACCGCCATCGCCTATACCGTCAGCGCAGTCACGCTCTTTATCCGTCTGCTCAAGACCGATTCCGTCGTCCGCGTCACCCTGCGCGATCTGGCTATCGACCCCGTCGCCCTCAAGCGGATCGTTAAGATCGGCCTGCCCGCCGGTATCCAAAGCGCCGTCTTTGCCGTCGCTAATATCATCATCCAGTCCGCCATCAACAGCTTGGGCACCGAGGTCATGGCGGCATCCAGCGCTGCCATGAGCCTGGAGTATGTGTGCTACAACCTGCTCAACAGCTTTAGCCAGGCTTGCACCACCTTTGTGGGACAAAACCACGGCGCGCGCCGGATCGA
>URUC01000021.1 GCA_900550965.1 uncultured Collinsella sp.
CGTCCTTGGTGGCCTGACGCTGGGCGTCGTTGAAGTAGGCCGGGACGGTGATGACGGCGTCGGTGACGGTCTCGCCCAGATACTTCTCGGCGTCGGCCTTCATCTTTGCGAGCGTCATGGCGCTCACCTGCTCGGCGGTATAATCCTTGCCCTCGATATCGACGACGGCACGGCCACCCTGGCCCTCCTTGACCTCATACGGCACGGTCTTGATCTCGGAGGTGCACTCGGAGTACTTGCGGCCCATGAAGCGCTTGATGGAGAACACGGTGTTCTTGGGGTTGGTGACCGCCTGGTTCTTAGCGGCCTTACCCACGACGCGGTCGCCGTCAGCACGGAAGCCCACGACAGACGGGGTGGTGCGGTCGCCCTCGGCGTTCACGATAATGGTCGGAGAACCGCCCTCGAGGACGGCCATTGCGGAGTTAGTAGTACCAAGGTCGATACCAAGAATCTTACTCATTAGAAATTCCCTCTCTCTTTTGCGTTCGCGCCGCCTCGACGATCTGTCGCGCGGCGCTTCGGCTTGTCTTTCAGGATGTAGTGTATCCCCTTATGGGCCGGAATATACAAAATCTAAGTCAATTCATATAAGATTTCTTATTGTTGAGAGTTTAGGTTCTTAAATGCGCAGGTAGATGCGCTGAATGAGTTCTCGGCAAATCTATTGAGATCTATGTAGAGATGGCTGAGGTTTGCGTCCGGGGGTGCCTGGGGGCCGTCTTGCGGCAAGCGCATCCCGGTTTGAGCGTAGATTCCGGGTCGCAGTTTCCGTCTGAAGGCTCAACCGGAAACCGTATCCCGTTTTGAGAGCTGATACCGGGTCGCAGTTTCCGCTAGCGGGCCCAACCGGAAACTGCGACCCGGTTTTCGGCCAAATAACGGGATGCCCTTTCCGCAGGCGCGCTCAATAGGTCAATATTAAAAGTCACCTATAGCTAACATTTGCGCAGCTCAACGGCCCCACCTGCGCGTTTTTTAGTAAACCTTGGCATACTCGGCGAACGGTATGAAGATGCCGGCCAGAGGGTATTGCAAACGGTCGCTCCCGTGGTATGTTTTTGCCCGAATCAAACCGGCGCGCATCGCCTGTAGCGTCGGTCAACAGAGAGGAAACTACCATGGCTCATCCCGTAATTGATGCCGACGAGTGCATCGCTTGTGGCGTTTGCGTCGACTCCTGCCCCGCTGGCGTTCTGGAGCTCCAGGACGTCGCTACCGTCGCCGACGAGGACTCCTGCGTCGCCTGTGGCGCTTGCCAGGACGCTTGCCCCGCTGGCGCGATCACCGAGATCGTCGAGGAGTAACAACTCCCCCACTTGCACACTCAAAAGTACACCGTGCACAAAAAGGAGGCCTCCGCATCGCCGCGGAGGCCTCCTTTTTGTGCGGATAACCAATTAGGCACCGTCGCAGGTTGAGCTCACGTCAGCGAAAACGTCCCTAAGCGAGCAAGGTGACGTGAAAGAGGAGGGAAGCGTACTTTGGTACGCGACCGACGATTGAACGTCAGATTGCCGCTTAGGGGCGTTTGCAGCGTCGAGTGGTTACGCGGTTCGTAGAACCGCGTAACCCCCTAGTTACATAAGCTCGCAAACAGCCGCCGCGAAGGCAACGGGGTCCTCGGGGAGGATGCCCTCGACCAGCAGGGCCTGATCGTAGAGCAAGCCGGAGTACTGCTTGATCTTATCGGCGTCGCCTGCCTTCTGGGCAGCGACAAGCTTGTCAAAGACCGGGTGCTTGGCGTTGAGCTCGAGCACGCGCTGGCTCTTGGGCATACCGTCGGGCGCGCCCTCGGGACCCTTCTGGAGCACCTTCTCCATCTCGAGCGAAAGCGGGCCCTCGGTGGTAATGCAAGCGGGGGCATCGGTCAGGCGCGCGGAGACGGCAACTTTCTCGACCTTGTCACCGAGTGCCTCTTTCATAGCGCTAAAGAGGTCCTCGTTCTCCTTGGTGGCGTCCTCGGCCTCCTTCTTCTCGTCATCGGTCGCCAGGTCAAGATCACCGGTCGCGACGTTCTTGAGCTCCAGGTGACGATCCTCGACCTCAGGCTCGGCACCATCGGCAACTGCCTTCTCGGCAGCCTCGCGAGCAGCGTCATCCTCGTAGACCTTGGGCATATCGGCAGCCACGTACTCACGCATGGCCTGGAAGGTGAACTCATCCACGTCCTGCGTCAACAGCAGCACATCGTAACCGCGGTCGAGTACGCTCTTCACGACGGGCATCTTGGCCAGACGCTCGCGCGAATCGCCGGCGGCATAGTAGATTGCCTTCTGGCCCTCGGGCATGCCCTTGGCATACTCGGCAAGGGTGATCATCTTCTGCTCCTTGACAGACCAGAACAGCAGCAGGTCGGCGAGCTCGTCGGCCTTCATGCCGTAGCTCGAGTAGATGCCGTACTTAAGACCGCGACCAAAGTTCTCAAAGAACTTCTCGTAGGCCTCGCGATCGTTGTCACGCATATCCTCAAGGTCGGCGGTAATCTTCTTTTCCACACGCTTGGCGATGGCCTTGAGCTGACGGTTCTGCTGCAGCGTCTCGCGCGAGATGTTGAGCGACACGTCGGCGGAATCCACGACGCCGCGGACAAAGTTGTAGTAGTCGGGCAGCAGGTCGTCGCACTTCTCCATAATCAGAACGTTGGAGCTGTAGAGCGCCAGACCCTTCTCGTAGTCCTTGCTGTACAGATCGAACGGCGCGCGGCCCGGCACAAACAGCAGAGCGTCATACTCGAGCGTGCCCTCGGCATGGAAGCTGATGGTGCGCGCAGGATCGTCAAAGTCGTGGAACGTGGACTTGTAGAACTCGTCGTAATCCTTCTGCTCAACGTCGGAGCTGCGCTTTTTCCAGATCGGCGTCATGGAGTTAATGGTCTCGAGCTCCTGATAGTCCTCATACTCGGGCTTGTAGTCGTCACCAGCGTCCTCGGGCTTGGGCTTCTGGCGGCTCTTGCTCACCATCATCTGAATCGGGTAGCGCACATAGTTGCTGTACTGCTGAATCAGGCTCTTGAGGCCCCACTCGGTCAGGAAGCGATCGTAGGTCTCGGCCTCGCCGTCGGCGTCGAGTTTCTCGTTCTCGCGCAGCGTCAGAATGACATCGGTACCGTGCTCAGCACGCTCGCCATCCTCGATGGTGTAGCCCTCAAGACCGTCGGACTCCCAAACGTGGGCGGTATCCTCGCCATAAGCGCGGCTGACGACCTTCACATGGCTGGCGACCATAAAAGCCGAGTAGAAGCCCACGCCAAACTGACCGATGATGTCGACATCGGAGCCCTGCTGCTCGGCGTTCTCGGTCTTAAACTCCTCGGAGCCGGAGTGGGCGATGGTGCCCAGGTTGCGCTCGAGCTCCTCAGCGGTCATGCCGATGCCGTTATCCGAAATCGTGATGGTGCGGGCATCCTTATCGAAGGAGACGCGAATGGCCAGGTCGCCCTGGTTGATCTTAACGCTCGGGTCCTGCAGGCTCTTAAAGTTGAGCTTGTCGACGGCATCGCTCGCGTTGGAGATAAGCTCGCGCAGGAAAATTTCCTTGTTGGTGTAGATGGAGTTGATCATGAGGTCGAGCAGTTTTTTGCTCTCGGTCTTAAATTGACGCATGTGCAGTCCTTTCGCGCTACCCCCGTCCGCAAAAACGGCCCGGTCGCCCGAGCCGAATCGCAGACCTGCTATGTTCAGACTTAGATTTTATAACCCATTAGCGCGCATATATACACACGGTATCGAAAAACTGTATGTCCGAGCGCTCCGATACGCCAATTGCCGAGGAGTGTCCCCAACTGCCGGCAGAAAAGGAGCGTCCCTATCTGTCATCTACGCGCTTGGCCATCCAGGCATGGGGCTGGCCCTCGTCTTCGTAATCTACCGGGGCAATTTGCGTGTAGCCCGCCTTGGCATAGAGTGGCAGCACGTATTCCTGCCCATGCAGCTTAATAAGCTTAGCGCCGGCATCGCGTGCACACGCATCACTGGCCTCGACAATCTTGCTCGCCAAACCGCGACGGCGCATGCTCGGCAGCACGGCCACGCGCCCCATAATGTAGGTCTCCCCCGCCGCAACGCCTTCGTCCAAGTCGCACGCCGGCGACACCGGAGCCTCTGCGTTAGCCGCGCGCTCAAGCTCTTCGGGAAACACGCGCGAGCAACCGGCAAGCTCGCCGTCTACATAGAGCGTCACATGAAGGCAGTTCGGATCCTCGTCGATAGCGTCGAACTCATTCTCGTAGCCCTGCTCGTCCATAAAAACGACGCGGCGCACCAACGCCGCGTCATCAAAGCATCCCGTCTTAAGTTGGATATCCATGGCTGCCCTTTCATTCAATGCGAACTTTAGGGACAGATTTTAGCGAAAATGAGCTCCGCGCACGCTAAACTTCGCGCGAGCCTTCGCCAGGCAGTCGTAATGACCCACGTTATGGGCATCGCTCGCGATGAAGCTGTACAGGTTCTGATCGAACAGGCGCTGGGCCGGCTTTTTCTCGCGACCAAAGCGACCGCCGGCAATAAAGTCCGCCGAAGCCTGCAGCTTGCAGCCCATATCGACTAGGCGCTCCGCCACGCCTACATCCTTTTGAACCGCACGATAGCGCTCAGGATGAGCGATGATCACCTGGTAGCCACGGCACTGCAAATCGTAAATCGTGTTCTCGTACTCTCTAAACGCATACGCATCGGCATGCGTCGAAAGCTCGAGCAGGAACTCATTAGTCCCATCGAAATGCAAGTGCTCCGCGGCATCGATACCAAGCTCAACGAGCTTTCGATGGTTGACCTCGAAGCCCATCTGGAGCGGAAAACCGTCAGCGTTATCGCGCAGCAGCTCAAAGGCATCCCACATCTTGTCGTAATCAAAATAAGGATCGCGGCAGTGAGGAGTGCAAACAATTCTGGTTACACCAGCCCGCTTGGCAGCCTCGAGCATCGCCAAGCTCTCATCGAGATCGGCGGCGCCGTCGTCTACACCCGGCAAGATATGGCAATGAATGTCACGCATAGGTCAGCCTTAATCAACTAAACGTTTGCTCGGTTGGTGAAGATGCCCTTTTTGGAAGTCCCCTGATCGTCGGAGCCCTTCTTCACCTTCTTACCGTCCTTGGTGTAGTAAGAATAGTAGTACTCGCTGGTCTCGGTCTCACAGTAATTCATGACGGTACCGATGAGCTTGACCTTCTCGGACTTCTTAAGCTGGGCGATAGCGTTGAGCGCCTCTTCGCGCTTGGTAAAGTCCTCGCGCACCACGAACAGCGCGCCGTCGGTCAGGCTGGCAATCTCGGCAGCATCGATGAAGGTGCCGACCGGAGGAGCATCGAAGATGACGTACTGGAACTTGGCGGACAGTGCCTTTACCAGCTTGGCAAAGCGATGGGAGACGATGATGTCGGCAGGATTGGGAATGTGCGGCTCGGCATCGAGGAAGTAGAAGTTCTTCTGACCCGTCTCGACAATTGCCTGGTCAATGGAAATCTGCTCGGAAAGGACCGCATAGAGTCCGCCGCGCGAACGAACGCCGAGCATATCGGAAAGGGACCTGCGGCGCATATCGGCCTCGACCAGGAGCACGGACTTGCCGCTCGTGGCGATTGCCTGAGCAAGGTTAATGGAAACCGTAGACTTGCCCTCGTTGGGAATCGAGGAGGTAACGGTGATGGTGCGAATGGGGTCGTCCACGCTCGCAAAGCGGATGTTGGCCAGAAGGGTCTTGGCGGCATTCTGTACAACGAGCTTATCGGTGTTCTTTGCCTTAGCCATGCCTATTTACCACCTTTCATAGCCGGAATTCGGCCAACAACGGGAATACCCAGGAGCTCTTCTGCCTCTTCGGCACCGCGGATGCGGGTATTGAGCATGTCTGCCAAAACGACATAGGCAACTGCGATAAAGATACCGGCGAGGAACGCGACGGCAATATACAGGGTGCGCTTGGGGCCGCTGGGGGCTTCGGGGGTCTTAGCCTCGTCGATAACGTTGATGCTCTGGGCAGCGCCGACGTTCTGAGCGACCGTACTCACCGAGCTGGCAATGGCCTTTGCGACCTCAGCCGTCTCCTTGGCATCGGTGCCGGTAACCGAAAGCGTAATGACACGCGTGGTGGTCTCGGAGGAAACAGACACCTTGTAGTCATCCAGATCGGTGAGGCCCAGCTCTTTGGCGGCGCCGCTCTTAACGCTATCGCTATCCAGCAGCGTGGCGATATCGTTGGAAAGCATCTGGCTCGCCGAGAGATCGTTGTAGCTCATCTGACCGCTATCGTCGGTCTTGGCGAGAATGTACATGCTCGTCGTCGCGGTATAGGTGTTGTCCATCGCAACGAAGGACACGATGCCCATGGCGATCGCGCAGACCACCGGAAGGGTGATGACCAGCTTGAGGTGCTTCTTCAGCAGCTGGAACAGTTCGAGAAGGGTCATGCAGCTTGCCTTTCATTTCCCCAGTTCGGATTGACAAAACTGTCCGTATGTTATCGCATCTTTTTACCGAGACCAAACTCTATACATAAGAAACAGGCTCTCCTGTAAAAATGTCGGAAGCAATCGTAAAATTGCACAACAACGCCGCACCCGAAAGTCAAATGCGGCGTCTACATCAATATCTATGTTGTATCGCTATGCGAATGGCTCGTCCTGCTGTATGGGAAACGTCACCGTAATGGTGGTTCCCACGCCCAACTCGCTCGACAGATCGAGCGTGGCGTGATGATACAGGGCCGCATGCTTGACAATGGCAAGCCCCAGGCCGGTTCCGCCGCGTGCCTTGGACCTACTCTTGTCCACGCGATAAAACCGCTCAAATACCTTGCCCTGTTCTTCAGGCGCGATACCGATTCCCGTGTCGGCGACAGCGAGGAACGGATGGCCTTCGTCGTTGGTGCCGCACTGCAACGTAACCGTACCGCCGGGTCGATTGTAGCGGATGGCGTTGCTTGCCAGATTATAGATGAGCTCGTCGATCAAGCGCGACACGCCTTCGATGACCACAGGCTTGGTCTCATGACTTATCGTCACATTCGCCTGACGGGCAACCTGTTCAAGACGCTGCTCAACCGCATAGATGGCACGAGAGAGCTCAATAGGCTCCGTGGACCCAATGGGCACCGCCTCGCCCTCAGTCGCACGCTCGGCCTCGTCCAAGTTAGACAGCGTAAGGATGTCGTTGACAAGCGCTGCCAAGCGGCCCGCCTCACGATAGATGCGACCGCCAAAGTTGCGCAGGTCGTCCTCGCCCTCGACCATGCCGTTTGCGATGAGCTCGGCATAGCCCGAAATCGCCGTAAGCGGCGTCTTGAGCTCATGAGTGATATTCGCCGTGAACTCGCGGCGCATACGGTCGTTGTCCGCTAGCACCGCCATTTGGCGCTTGAGTTCCTGGCGCTGCGACTCGATACGCTCAAGCATGGGGACCATCTCGGCATAGGCGTGCTCATAGCTACGGCGCGGGTGATCCAAATCCACCTCTTGCAACGGCGCGATGATGGCACGGGACTCACGGCGCGCCATAAAAAACGAGAGTACTGCACCCGCTGCTGCGATAAGCAGCATCGGCGCCAGCATCGACAGCAAAATCGCCGCAACGCCAGGCTGGGCTTGCGCCAAGCGAACGACCTGGCCGTTATCAAGGGTAACGGCGCGATACAGCATAATCTCGTCGAGTGTAGAGCTTGCGCGCTCCGCGGAACCCGAACCACTCTCAAAGGCCTCGATGACCTCGGGGCGATCGCCATGGTTGGGCAGTGTGGAAGGCGACGCCTCGTTGTCGTAGGCAACAGATCCGTCCTTATTGATCAGCGTGATACGAAGATCCTCGCGATCGAGGCTTCGCAAGAACGGAATGGGCTCCTGCTGCTCGTCGAGGGCGGCAGCAATGAGCTCGGTTTCCTGCGCCAGATTGGCACTCGTGGCATCCGCCAAAGTGTTTTGCACAAAGAACGCACCCAGCACCGTAAACGCAACGATAACCGCCATGGCGCAGACAAAGATCGTCACAAAAACGCGGTGCGACAGCGTATGTTTTCCCTGGGGGGCGAAGACCACGGGTTACTCCTCCGATGCGGTGGCCGCGGTGTCGTCGCCTTCGGCACCATCACCGGCAGAAGGCTCGGCCAAGCGGTAGCCCACGCCGCGCACGGTCTCGATGGCGCTGGCATGCTCGCCCAGTTTTTGGCGAAGCGTCTGCACGTGCACGTCAACGGTGCGCGAACCGCCGTCGAAGTCCCAGCCCCACACGCTCTGCAGCAACGACTCGCGGGTAAAGACCACGCCGGGCTTGCGCATGAGGTACTCGAGCAGGTCGAACTCGCGCAGGGTGAGCTTAAGCGGCTCGCCGGCAACGGTCACCTCGCGATGGCTGGGCGAGAGCACGATGTCACCCACGCTGAGCACATCGCTCGCCTGCTTGACCATGCCGCCGCGACGCAGCAGTGCGCGGCAGCGGCTCGCAAGCTCCATGAGCGAAAACGGCTTAGTCAGGTAATCGTCGGCACCGCCATCGAGCGCCATCACCTTGTCGAGCTCGGTGTCCTTGGCGGTAAGCATCATGATGGGCACCGTCGCCGTCAGGCGATCGGCACGCAGACGACGCATAATCGCCAAGCCATCGGTGTCGGGCAGCATGATATCGAGCAGCACAGCATCGGGCACCCGTCGCGCCACGGCAGCTTTAAACTCGCCATCGCACGAAAAGCCCTCGGCCTCGATTCCCTGCTTGCGCAGCGCGTAGACTGTCAAATCCCTGATGTTGTCATCGTCCTCGACGTAATAGATCATGTTGAACCCCTTTGCGGCCGGCATGACCGCATCTTAACCCTAAAGGCACCTGTAAAAGACAGCGTCAGCCAAAACGCCCCGTCAAATAATCCGCGGTGCGCGGATCGGACGGATTCTTGAAGAGTTGCGCGGTGGGCGCGTGCTCCACCAGCTCACCCAGCAAAAAGAACGCAACCGAATCGGAAATACGCGCGGCCTGCTGCATGTTGTGCGTCACGACCACCAGCGTGCAGGTCTCCTTGAGCTCGCAGGCCAGCTGCTCCACCACCAACGTCGACACAGGGTCGAGTGCCGAGGTCGGCTCGTCCATCAGCAGAATGTCGGGCTGCACGGCAAGTGCGCGGGCGATGCACAGGCGCTGCTGCTGTCCACCCGAAAGACCCAGGCCCGACTCTTTGAGCTTGTCCTTGACCTCATCCCATAGCGCAGCGCGACGAAGGGAGTCCTCGACCAGCTCATCGAGCACGGCGCGGTCGCGCACGCCCATACCGCGAGGACCGTAGGCGACGTTGTCGTAGATGCTCATGGGAAACGGGTTGGGGCGCTGGAACACCATGCCCACGCGCTGGCGCAAACGGCAGATGTCGCAATCGCCCAGGATATCTTGACCATCGAGCGCAATCTTGCCCTCGATGCGGCAATCCTTGATGCCGTCGTTCATGCGGTTAAAGCAGCGCAGCAACGTGGACTTTCCGCAGCCCGAAGGCCCGATGAACGAAGTGATCTGCTTGTCGCGGATCTTGATATTCACGTCCTTGAGCGCATGGTGATCGCCATAGAACAGGTCGAGGCCCTCGACGTCGATGCGCGTCGGCGAGGCGGCAAGATCCTCTGCCGTGGGGCGAGTCGCATCCCCAACCTCGCGCTCATGCGCGGCCTCGGCCTGCGCTTCCATGAGTTCTTCAAGCTCCGTGGGCTCCACAGCCGCAGCAGCCGTCATACCGCACACCTCCATATCGATATCAATTCAGCAGTATCGATAGTAGGAATCGCGGCTCATACGCACGTGAGCACATTGTCAAGTGTTTGTAAGGGCACACTGGCTATGCGGCGGGCAGCTCGATGGTGAATATCGTGTGTTCGGGCGTCGATTCACATGCAACGGTACCGCCGTGTGCCGCGATGATCTCCTTGGCAATAGCAAGGCCCAGGCCGGCACCACCGCGATTGGTCGCACGCGCCGCATCCAGGCGATAGAACTTCTCAAAGATCACCTTGAGCTTAGCCGCAGGGATAGGATCGCCCTGATTGATAAAGCGCACGCGCACGCCGCCATCGTCTTGGCGCCTGGCCTCAATCGTGATAGTCGAGCCCTCATAGCTATAGGCGACGGCGTTTTTCATGATGTTGTTGAACACGCGGGCCATCTTATCGCCATCCACGAGCACCGTCAGGTCCTCGCGAATATCAACCTGGGCTTCCTTATGCTGCTCGTTGAGGATGGGATAGAACTCGTCAGCCACCTGAGCCAGCAGCAACCCCAGATCAACATAGCCGCGCGTGAGCACGATATCGTGGAAGTCAAAGCGCGTGATATCGAAGAACTCTTCGATGAGCGCATTGAGCCGGTGCGCCTTGTCGAGCGCCACGTCCGTAAAGTGCGCACGTTGCTCAACCGGCAGCTCAGGAGCCTCTTGAAGCAGCGAAAGATAGCCCACCACACTGGCAAGCGGGGTGCGTAGGTCATGTGCCAAGTACGTGACCAGATCGTCCTTGCGATGAGACTCGTCACGCAAGGCCTGTTGCACCTTGCGCTCGCGATCGCGCACACGGTTGAGTGCGCCCTCGACCTCCAGGAAGTCGCCGTCGATGTTGTCCCAGGTGTCGGGGTGATCGATCAGGCGATCTTGAATACGAGCGGCCAGCACACAATCGGCATGCTGCTCGCCCTGCTCATAGCCCTGGTAGTACAGGGCGCGGCCGCAAAAGAACAGCACGCACACGGCAAGCGCCAGCACAAAGCCAAGCATGTTGAATACAAAGCCGGCATCGAACAGCACCGGCCCTTCGATGCCGCCGAGTGCCATGGCGCCAATCGCCAACGTCATGGCCCACGCGGCACCGCCAATCACCACGCAGCGGCGTACGATTTCAAATCGATCGATCAGCAAAAAGCCGACAAGCAGCACCGCCAAGATTCCAGCGATGTTATCGATGCCAATCAGCAGCAGGCTCAGCAAAAAGAGCAGCACCGTTGCAAGCGCGCGGTTGTCGACGACCGACCTCACGTATTCAAAGAGTCGATCGGGCACCTCGAATGCCTGCCTATCGTCTTTTGTCATATCCACTTCCCCACCATCAAAGGCGTTATTCGATTATGTAGCCGACGCCCCAGACGTTTTTGATAAAGCGCGGCTTTTGAGCGTCGTCACCGATCTTTTCGCGCAGGTGGCGAATGTGCACCATCACCGTATTGTTGGAGCCGGGCATAAAATCCTCGTTCCACACCGCGCGGAACAGATCCTCCACGGCCACCACACTGCCGCGATGCTCGACCAGATACAGCAAGATGGAATACTCGATGGGCGTGAGGCGCACCGGCGCACCGTCCACCGTTACGGAACGGGCATCGCGGTTGATCTCCAGGCCGTCGAACTGGATGGTCGGCGACTCGGCCGCCTGCGCACGGCTACCGTAGCTGGTGTAGCGGCGAAGCTGAGCATGCACGCGCGCGATGAGCTCAAGCGGACGGAACGGCTTAACCACGTAATCGTCCGCGCCAAGCGAAAGGCCCTCGATCTTGTCTTGCTGGGCATCGCGCGCCGTCAGCATGATCACGGGATAGGTATGGCTGGAACGGATCGTACGCAGCAACTCAAGCCCATCGATATCGGGCAGCATGACATCCAGCAGCGCAAGATCGAACTCCTGCTCCAAGATTGCCTTGGCAGCATCGGCCCCGCTATAGGCGACCTGTACGTCAAAGCCTTCTTTTGTAAGGTAGATACCAACCAAGTCGGCGATGGCCTTTTCGTCATCAACTACCAAAATGCGCTCGTTCATGCGTGCTCCTCTCGCGCTCCATTATGCCCGAGGGGGCGCATGCCACACACAACAAGCGTGGGTGATTAAGTCGGCCTTAAGCACCCTTGTGCCCGTTCGGGCGCGGATGTGGGCCACGCACGCACGCGATGATCGCCGACACCGGCAAACGATATACTCTAGTTCCAGAAGAGACCATCCCGTCGAAAGCGAAATCTGTGAAGTCCCTCACCTCTTTTGCAAAGCGCTCAGCTCAGCTTGCCGCCGGCTTTGTCTGCGCTATCGCCCTTGCCGCTGGCGTGCCCACCGTCGCCGGCGCCCAAGTACTCACGACCGACAATGTTTGCGGCAAAACCGCCGATGCGCGCGGCATCACGGCCGAAAATCTGCCCGATATCGATGCGACCAATGCGCTCGTCATGGGCAAAGACGGCACCGTCTACTATGGGCGCGGCGCCGATGAGCAGGTTAAAATCGCCTCGATCACCAAGGTCATGACCGCAATCCTAACCGTCGAGAATTGCAAGATGGACGAGAAGGTCACGGTGAGCAACGCCGCAGCCACCGTGGGTAATTCGACCGCCGGCTTGCTCGAAGGTGACGAGCTTACCGTGGAGCAGGCACTGCGCGGCCTGATGATTCCCTCGGGCAACGACGCCGCCGTCGTGCTCGCCGAATATGTGGGCAAGAAGATCGACCCTAAGACCAAAGACGCCGAGGCAACCTTTGTGAAGGCCATGAACGAGCGCGCTAAGAAGCTCGGCTGCACCGGTACGCTTTTTGAAAACCCGCATGGTCTGGACTTTGATGAGTGGGCTGGCGATATGCACTCAACCGCACACGACGTAGCGCTGATGATGCAGGAGGCCATGAAAAACGACACGATCCGCGAGGTCGTAGCGAGCGAGGATTCCTGGATCGAGGTCACGGGCGCCGACGGCACCGACCATTCGCATTCCATGGACACGCATAACTATTTGCTGGGCCAAGATGGCAACATTGGCGGCAAGACCGGCACCACCGACGACGCGGGCTACTGCTTCACGAGCGCCTACAACCGCGACGGCGACGAGATCTACACCGTCGTTTTGAACTCCACCACCACCGACCAGCGCTTTACCGATACCGCCACCCTTGCCAACTGGTACTACGGCCACAAGGTGACGGTCGCAATCGCCAACACACAGGAAAAGACCGCCAACGGCAACCCGCTTATGGCGCGCATTGGCCAAACCGACTGGACGGATAAGACGATCGACGCCACACTCGCCGATCCCACGGCGCAAGCGACCGTGTTTTCCCTTGCCGGCGAGGTGACCGAAAAGGTTAGCTACGACGATCTTTCGGGCACGGTGCATGTGGGCGACAAGGTGGGCAGCGTCACGCTCAAGCAGGACGGCACCAAGATCGCCGTCATGGACCTAGTTGCCGACGAGGAAGGCGCAGGGCCGAATCCCATTGAATGGCTCCTTGTGAAGCTTGATCGCTTGGGCCGTCGCATCGACAACCGCCCGCTCACAGCAGAAAGCGAGACCGTCGCCAAGGCGCCCGAGGTGTAGGGCGCAAGAATAATAAGTCCACTGAAAGGAGGCGTCCGAAAGGATGCCCCTTTTTTGAGGTTCGAATCCCCAGCTAACGTGGTTCAACTAAAAAAGGGTCCCTTTCGGAACCCTTCTTTAAAGTCTTACTGGCGGAGAGCTGGGGATGTCCGGGCATGCTGCGCATGCCCTCCGGCTTCAAAACCTGGCGGCTTTTCGCCCACGGGCTACAAACGCTTTCGCATTTGCTTAACGCCCGTGCCCTCTCGGGTTCGAATCCCCAGCCTCCTTTCTCCGCACAAAAAAGGGCCCCAAATGGGACCCTTCTTTCAAGTCATACTGGCGGAGAGCTGGGGATTCGAACCCCAGATGCCCTTTTGGGGCATACTCGCTTAGCAGGCGAGCACCTTCGGCCTCTCGGTCAGCTCTCCGTAACAGCCGTTCTATAGTAACCAAACAGCCAAGGATGAGCAAGAGGAAATTTTCTAATTGCCTAGCAGCCTTTCCTCCTTGGAAGCTTCGCCTACCCCAGCGAGCGGTTGAGGGAGCCGAGCTCGTCGTTGCCCATGGTGCGCCACATTTGGAAGATACAACCGCGCGCCAGGAAAAAGAAACCGTTATCGACCAGTTGCACAGCGGCATCTGCCAGCTGATTCGTCACGGCGGACACTGGCGGCAGCTCTAGTCCAGCCTTGTGGATGGTCTCGACCGCTTCCTCGAACGTCGGAGGCTCGCTGACGCCCATCTCGTTCATAAGGCCCTGCATTTCTTCCAGCGCGCTGCTGCCCGACTCCTCGCCGCGCGGCACCAGACGGTAACAAGCCAGCGCCAGGTCGAGCTGATCGCAATTCCAATAGGCAAACGCCAAGCGATAGAACAGGTAGCCGATTGCAGAACGATCGCTGGCAATACGTAGGCCGTGGCGCGCCACCTCGATAATCTCGTCAAAGCGCTCCAGACGCGCAAGCACGTTGATGAGCGCAAAGTGCGACTGCATGGACGAGCGCGCCAGATCGTAAAGATGGCGCACCTCGGGCAGTGCTCGTTCAAAGTCCTCTTGCTCGGCGTAAAAGCTGCAGATCTCGTGCTGGGCAAAGTACAGCGCATCGGGCGCACGAAGGATTCGCACAGAGCGGTCTTCTTCCAACACCGGTAGCACCATGCGCACCAGCTGGTTATCGCAAAACTGCGTTTGAGCCGGACCTGTCGCCAAAAGCTCGGCGACGGCGCACTTAGCCTCCAACTCCTCAACAAGACGAGAAAAGCCTTCAAAAGCACCTGTACGGTCGACTTTTGCCTGCTCGCGCAATTCAACAACACGGGCCACGTATGGGTCGTCGTCCTCTTCC
Organism: uncultured Collinsella sp.; assembly: GCA_900550965.1. GTDB lineage: Bacteria > Actinomycetota > Coriobacteriia > Coriobacteriales > Coriobacteriaceae > Collinsella. The sequence goes on from URUC01000021.1 coordinate 14,634, forward strand.
ATGACCTCCAGCTCGTCAGCCGTATCGGCAAGCAGCAGATCGCGCAGCGCCGGCGGCAGCATGCGATGGTCATCACGCGGACGAGCATGAACCTCCGCAGGTTCAATCGTCTCCGGAGCGGTTGACTCATATGCCTCAAGCACACGCTTGCACGGCATATCGTCCATGTCCATGCTTTCAAGATCCTTGGCGACAGGCACGCAATCGGCCAGATAGGCCGCGCGCCCAAAGAAATACGTTGCAACAACGCGCTCGCCCTGCTCACTGTCGGGAGCAGCAATCTGCACATAGCAGCGCGTGATGCAGGTGCCCGCGGCAAAACACGCTGCCGCAAGCGTGAGTGCCACGCGCGCATCGTGCTCCGCGGCCCAGATCGCACGCGCGTCCTCGTCCAACTCGCGCCAGGCGTCATCTTGAGCGTCGTATTCACGTTGCGGCATGGCATCAACGACAGACTGCCCAAACCGAACGAGCATGATCCCTTCGGCAACGTTTGCCCGATAGGTATAGTCGAGCCGCGTGACCACGTTAAGTGCCTCGACAATACGCGCGAAGCGGGTACGCACATCCCACTCACCGCCCGGCTGGCAAGCCACCGTACCCGGTTTGCCCCACGGGTTATCGCTCGAGGCCGTATCAAGCAGTCGGGGAACATCGTTGGTCGTCTTGGCGATATGCCACGCATCAAAGAGCGCGCAGCCCTCAAGGCTCGGCGAGGATGCCGCAGGGACCAATCCGGCCCCGATGTGCTCAAGGATGCCGGAGAGACGGTTAAGACGGCACTCGATGGCAAGCAGCATGTCAATCTCGTCCTGGTCCAGCAGGCTGCGATCAAAATTGAGATAGAAAAGCTTTGAGCGATCGATGCGAGCCAGGCTCATCTCGGACTTAGCGGCGATGGTGCGCAAGCGAGGCAAGTCAATTTCACTCATAAGGGCGGCGGCATAGCGCTCGATACCGCTCGGATTCTCGGCATGGTCAACGCGGTAGAGCAGCGTCTCGATAGCGTCAGGTAGCGGTGTCGTGTTAAAGCCCAAAAACACCTCGACCGGCTCGGGCAACTTTACGAGCTTGATCTTGTCGACAACGTTTTGCATACCCTCGTCGAGTCCGTCGGCGTCCGCCGTGCTCGCAATGGTATTTTCGGAGTCAGCGAATATCACGTAGCGCAGGAACATCGATGCCATGAACTCACCGTAAGGAAGGGAGCGGGTCGAATTCCATGTCTCGTGATCGGACTGTTCGCGCATGGGACCTTCGGGAGAGCCGACGGTTCGCGCGCACGCGCGCATCGTGCCGTTTGCTCCCCTCACCATAATCTCACCAATACCGGAGTCCGACTCGTCAAGGACCAGTTCCATGTCGGGATCGTTGGGCAGCGGAGCCTCGCTGATGGGGCGGTCCACCTTGTACACCTCACCCGAAACGCTTACGTAGCCCAAAAGCGACACATGGCTTTTGCCAACGAATTCGACGACATAACAAGATTCATGCTGATCCTCGCCAAAGAGTTTCCAGACCACGCCATATGCGCGTCCCGCAGGCTGCTCGGGCATCGCCGGAAAGCGCTTCTTGGGATCGAGAAACCTGAGCTTGTATGTCGGACGCTCTGCCACGGAATATCACCCTGATCGGTCGCTTGAAGAAGGAGTGGTCGCGAATAAGTCGCGACATCTACTCGGAATCTTACACGAGTCGACAGGAAATCGTCCCTTTGGACGAAAGCACTCAAGCTGGCGCAAAAGAAAAGCCCCCGTTGCCGGGAGCTTTAATCTCAAATGGTGCGGCGTATAGGATTCGAACCTATGACGTTCTGATTCGTAGTCAGACCCTCTATCCAGCTGAGGTAACGCCGCAGTGCAAGACATATAAAACCACTTTAGCTTATTGGAGTCAAGCACAATTTCAAACTTTTTTGTGGAACGCAGTCTTGTCATGCTGCTCCGCATATACCGCCATTCCCCGTACGATCGATTGTCTTTTCGATCACGTCAAACTTAGCATCAAGTTCCCTCAGGAGCGATCTCACCCGCTGGGCACAATCATAATCGGCAAACGAGATGCTCAACATGCGAGCAACCTGATTAGATGTCTGGACCCCATAGAAATGCTCTAGGGCCACAAGCCCCTCGTGCGCCACAAACGTCTCAACCACATGAGGCGACTCCTCGTAGCACCATTGCGTCAACGGCCCCTCGCTCGTCTGTCGAACCACCAGGCCACCCATGCCAGACGGCTCACACGTCACAAGCAGGTACTCCCCGCCCTCGTCGCTCTCAAACAAAACCACCCGATCATCAAACAGATCCATCGCGTCCCCTTTCTCTCGCTCTTATTTAGCAAAAGCATAGCAGGTAGATGGCTGTATACAGAACAGTTGTTCGTGTGTTTTCTATTGAGCTGTCCGCACAGCATGGTATGGCCGCACACAAAAAGGGCACCCCAAAAAGGAGTGCCCTAGCAAATCGCTTATGCAGCCAATCTACGCGACCGGCTCGATCTTCTCGAGGCCGCCCATGTAGGGACGCAGAACCTCGGGGATCGTGATGGTGCCGTCAGCGTTCTGGTAGTTCTCCAGAATGGCTGCCATGGTACGGCCAGCCGGCAGACCGGAACCGTTGAGGGTGTGCAGATAGCGCGAACCCTTGAAGTTCTCGGGGTCGCGATACTTGATGTTGGCGCGACGGGCCTGGAAGTCACCGCAGTTGGAGCAGGAGCTGATCTCCTTGTAGGCGTTGTAGCTCGGCAGCCAGACCTCGACGTCGTAGGTCTGACGGGCAGAGAAGCCCAGGTCGCCGGTGCACAGGCTAATCACGCGATACGGAAGACCCAGCTGCTGCAGCAGGAACTCGGCCTCGGCGGTCATGCTCTCGAGCTCCTCGTCGGACTCCTCCGGCTTGGCAAACTTGACCATCTCGACCTTGTCGAACTCGTGCTGGCGAATGATGCCGCGGGTATCGCGACCAGCGGAACCGGCCTCCTCGCGGAAGCAGGGGGTGAAGGCGGTGTAGCGGCGCGGCAGGGTATCGGCGTCGAGGACCTCACCGGCGTGCAGGTTGGTGAGCACGACCTCGGCGGTGGGGATCAGGAAGTTGTCGCCCGAGACGTGATAGGCGTCGTCCTCGAACTTGGGCAGCTGGCCCGTGCCGAACATGGTCTGACGCTTGACGACGATGGGCGGCCACCACTCCTTAAAACCACGGCTAGTGTGCGTATCGAGGAAGAAGTTGATGAGGGCGCGCTCAAGACGGGCGCCGGCGCCACCGAGAACGGTGAAGCGGCTGCCGGAGAGCTTGTTGCCGCGCTCGAAGTCAAGGATATCGAGGTCGGTGCCCAGATCCCAGTGCGGCTTAAAGTCGAAGTCGAACTCGCGCGGGGTGCCCCAACGACGGCGCTCGATGTTCTCGTCCTCGTCCTTGCCGTACGGCGTGGCCTCGCAAGGAATGTTGGGCAGGTGAGCCATGAAGTCGTACTGCTCCTGCTCGAGGGCGGTGCGGCGCTCGGCCAGACCGTCAATCTTCTCGTTGACGGCGCGCACGGCCTCCTTGGCGGCCTCGGCCTCGTCCTTCTTGCCCTCCTTCATCAGGGCGCCGATCTTCTTGGACTCGGCATTGCGCGTGGCTTGAAGTTCCTCAACCTCGGTGATGACGGCACGACGCTCGTCGTCGAGCTCAAAGAACTTCTCGCGATCCCAAGACGTCTGGCGGTTAGCCATGGCGACATCGATGGCATCGGGGTTCTCGCGAACAAACTTGATATCAAGCATTAGATCCTCCGGCGATATACATTCCATTTAGGTTGCAACCTTGTACATGTATGGGCAAGTATATACTTATGAGCGTTTACGACCCAACTCAACTACGCAAGAAGGCACCCAATGGACGCAGTTTTTTCCTTTTTGTTTGGCACCCGCACCGGTTTTGCTATCCTTTTCGCCGGCGGCATCCTGCTGTTTGCGATTATTGCCTTTGTAATGGAGAAGCGCACCCATAAGATGTATGTCGACCGCGGCCCCAAGTCCGAGGACGAAGAAGACAGCTTCTGGGACTAACCTGCCAAAAAAGGACAGGTTTATTTTGGTCGGTTTTATCTGGACAAACGCAAGTGCCCCGCAACTGGAATTGAGCCAGTTGCGGGGCACTTTTCGCTAAAAGGACAAAACCGCAGGAAAAACCTGCCAAAATAAACTGTCCCTTTTTTGGTCGGTTTTACTGGAGGGTTGCGTCGATTGCCTTGACCAGGGCGCTGCGCATGCCGGCGTCCTCGAGCGCAACGACGCCCTTGATGGTGGCACCACCGGGCGAGCATACGGCATCCTTCATCGCCGCAGGATGCTGGCCAGTTGCAAGCTGCAGCTTTGCCGTACCCAGCACCATCTGGCTCACAATGCGATAAGCATCCGCACGCGGGATACCGTGCTTGACCGCCGCATCGCCCAGGGCCTCGATTGCCATGGCGACAAACGCCGGAGCGCAACCACCCACCGTGCCGCCCACAAACAGCAGGCTTGTGTCGAGCTCGACGACAGCGCCAAGCTTACCGAGCAGGTCGAGCACCACAGCACGCTGCTCGTCGTTAAGCGTCGAAGCCTTCTCGCAGGCGATGACGCCCTCGCCCACCGAAACCGGCGTGTTGGGCACCGTCGAGATATGCGCGACGCCCGGCAGGACCTGCTCCCACTTGGCACTGTCCCAGGTCCAGGCAACCGACAGAACGACCTTTTTGGCAAGAGCATCCTTGAGCGGGGCGAATACCTTCTCGATCATGTACGGTTTGACCGCAGCGACCACGATATCGGATGCGGCGACAACCTCGGCGGCATCGTGGCAGGCGACCATGCCGCGCGCCTCGCAGCGCTCAACCAGTGCGTCGTAGCGACCCGCGCAGGCGCACATGTCGCTCGCAGCTACACCGGCAGCGATCCAGCCATCGGCCATAGCGCTCGCCATATTGCCAAAACCGACAAATCCAATCTTCATATCGCATAGTCCTTTCAGACACATTCCTCAAAACGAAAGGTATTGTCCCACGCCATTGTTTCGTATTGCCGACCTATTTGTGATACGGCTCGCCACGACTGATCTTGCAGGCACGGTAAATCTGCTCTAGCAGCACCACACGCGCCAGGTTATGCGGCAAAGTAATGCGTCCAAAGCTGAGCATCTCGTCGGCGCGGGCGCGCACCTCATCACTCACGCCGTCCGAACCGCCGATTACAAAGGCAATGTCGCTGCTGCCTCGCAGCATAAGATCGTCGAGCCTCGCCGAGAGCTCCTCACTCGAACGCTCCTTGCCCTCGATAGCCAGCAGGATCACATGCGCTCGAGACGGCAAGGCAGCAAGAATCGCCGCCCCTTCCTTGTCACGCGCGGCATCCACACCGCCCGCCTTGGCCGGGTCGATATCGGCCACCTCGCGCATATCCACCTTGGCATAGGCGCCCAGACGCTTCGTGTACTCAGCGCACGCGTCCTTCCAAAAGCGCTCCTTGAGCTTACCGACGCAAACGACGGTGTATTTCACGCGCGCCTACTCCTTCGAATCGTTTTGAACTTTGCCGGCGGCCAGCATCTGCTCGAACATCGAGGCCGACTGCGAAAAGTCGCTCGGCAGCACGACCGTCGAGGTTTTACCCGTGCGAGCGAACTCCGTCATCATCTCAGACCACTGCGTAAACATGAACAGTTGGTTGGCCTCGTCATTGCCGACACCCGTCTCCTGGATGATCTCGAGCGAATCTTTGATACCCAGTGCGATGGCCTTGCGCTGGTTGGCGATGCCCTCGCCCGCCTTTTCCATTGCCTCGGCCTCGGCGGTCGCCTCGGTAACGCGCTTGATGCGGTCGGCCTCGGCGAGCTCCTGCGCAGCAGCGCGCTTGCGCTGGGCGGCGTTGATGTCGTTCATGGAGTTCTCGACCTCGGTCGGCAGCGCGATCTTGGTGATGAGCGTCGACACGAGGGTGAAGCCGTAGGCGGCCATCTGCTCGGAAACGGTAGCGTTGACATCCTTGGCGATGTCATCCTTCTTGGCAAAGACCTCATCGAGTGTGTAGACGGGAATGGAGGAGCGCAGGGCGTCGGTGATGAAGTCGCGCATCTGGTCGACGGGCTCCTGCAGCATGTAGTAGCTCTTGTAGATGCCCGAATCTGCCGGGCCGGCGCCCATGTCGTAGCTCACGTGGTACTGAGCGGAGACCTCAAGACCGATGGTCACGTTGTCCTGGGTCTTAACGTCGATGCCAAAACCGTTTTTCATGGTGCGCAGGCTCACCGTGGCGGCCTTGCGGTCGATCACGGGCACCTTCACGTGGAAGCCCGCGTTGACGATACGGTTGAACTTACCCAAGCGCTCGATGATTACGGCGTGCTGCTGTTCAACGACATAACAGGCGTTGGGGAGCAGCAGCAACAGGATGATGATGGGAATCAAAAGGCTGGTAAGGGCGGCGATGATACCGGAAAACAGCATGGTCTCTCCTCTGATAGGCACACGTTGGCATTAGGATACCCGTCCAAGGAGATCGTGCATAACAAAAAAGCTCCCATTGCTGGGAGCTCTTTCAATCAATGGTGCGGGCGAAAGGACTTGAACCTTCATGGGGTTGCCCCCATACGGACCTGAACCGTACGCGTCTGCCAATTCCGCCACGCCCGCGTGCAGGAATTAGAATAACGGAGCGCCACCGCGAACGCAAGAACTATTTTTGAAAAAGTTTGCAGGCATTTTCCCAAGCGGCATGCGCGATTGTTTCGGCGTCCTCACCAGTGCGATCGACACGGTCGTTAACCAGCGCGTTTGCCGTAATGGAGATCATTGCGGGCTCGCATTCAAGACCGCGGATGGGCTCCGGAGCCATATACGGGCAATCCGTCTCGAACAAAATTCGATCGAGTGGGGTTGCCGCAAATGCCTCGCGCACGTCTTCGTTGCGCTTAAAGGTGGCCGCACCACCATAGGCGATATAGCAGCCCAGCTCCACAAAGCGCTCCATCGTGGCGCGGTCCTCGCCAAAGCAGTGCAGCACACAACCGACCTGGGGCACGCCCACCTCACGAAGCACGTTGTACGCATCCATATGCGAGGTGCGCTCCCCATCCGAGTCCTCGTGCCGCAGGTGCAACTCCACCGGCACATTGCAGCGCATGGCGACTTCGAGCTGACGTGCCATGCAATCAATCTGCACGCTGTGGGGCGCCGGCGTGATGTCGTCGTCGTAATCCATGTGGTAGTCCAGACCGATTTCGCCAATACCGGCGCACAAAGGGTCATCAAGCGCAGCAACAACCTGTGCGTGAACGTCGTCGGTATAGTCCGGCGCGCCATACGGATGCACGCCGGCAAGATACTTGATCTGCGGGATATCCTGCATCGGCAGAATCTCGCGCGTCAGCCAGTCGCTATAGTCCGTCACGCTGCGCTTATCGGCAATGGGATCGAAGACCGTCACCAACAGGTCGATGCCTGCCGCCTTGGCACGCACGAGTGTCTCGGGCACATCCTTGCCCCAGAACGAAAGCAGATGCGCATGTGTGTCGGCAAGCGGTGCCAAGGGCACGGGACAAGCAACCGTCTTCTTTTTTTTGGTAAACGTCACGCGTTCGGCATTAAGCGTCATGGGAAAGCTCCCGGGCCAGACGGACAAAGTCGGCAACATCGAGCGTCTCGGCCCGCGTGGTGGGTGCGATACCGCAAGCCTCAAAGGCGGCATCGAGCACGTCCTTGGCAAAGCCGTTGGCGCTCATGGAATTGCGGATGGTCTTGCGACGCTGAGCAAATGCAGCATCAATCACGCGGGCCACAAATTCGCGATCGAGTCCTTCGGGCACCACACCGTCAACACGGTCGATACGCACGACGGCCGAGTCCACGTGTGGCGCCGGCATAAAGCAACGCGGCGGCACCTCAAAGCGACCCGTTACCTGCGCATACAGGCCAAGCTTTGCCGTATAGCCGCCATAGGTCTTGTTGCCCGGCACTGCGGCAATGCGATCGGCAACCTCCTTTTGCACCATGACGACGGCGCGCTTGAGCGCCGGCATCGTCTGGAAAAATTGCAAAATGATCGTCGCCGCCACGTTATAGGGCAAGTTCGCGACAAATACCGTCGGCTCACCGCCCGCAGCCTGCTCAATCTGCTCCGGGCCCACCTTAAGCGCGTCGCCCATGATAAAGCGGAAGTTGGCATAGTCGGCGGCGTGGGCGTCGAGCACCGGTTCGAGCTCAGGATCGGCCTCAATGGACGTAACGCACGCCGCTTCCTGCAGCAACGCAAGTGTCAACGTACCGCAACCCGGACCCACCTCGAGTACGCGCTCGTCACCTGCAAGCTCGGCAAGCTCGCAGATACGCTCGATCACATGATTGTCGATTAGAAAGTTCTGGCCCAGGCGATGCTTGGTCGCAAGGCCAAACTCCTCCAGCAGCTCCCTTGTTGCCGTGGGGTTTGCCAAAGGCGAAGTTGTCATAGTTGCCTCCTTAGCATGATGGCGGCGTCTTGAAACGAAAGGGCATGGACCGTTGCGGCCATGCCCTTACATCTAAACAGCAAATTGCCGATATGGCGCTCGCGCGGTCTCTACGCCAGACGCGGGAACAGCGGATCGCCCTTCTCGACGGGCTGACCACCAGCAAGCAGGCCCCAAGCGCAAATGCCCTTGAGGTCGTCGGTCGCGGCCTCGTTCTCGCAGGACAGGCGGCGCAGGGCCTCGGCAGAGGTCTGAGGCATGAGCGGCATCAGCAGGTGAGCGGCAATGCGGATGGCCTCGAGCAGGTTGTAGATCACAAACGCCAGCTCGTCAGCCTTGGCCTCGTCCTTGGCAAGTGCCCAGGGCTCGGAGTCCTCGATGTAGTGGTTGGCGGCGTGGATGAGCTCCATGACCTCATCCTTGGCTCCGCCGTAATCGAGCACGTCCATCTTGGCCATGTAGCGGTCGACCAGGCCATCGGCGATCTTTGCCAGCGGGTTGTCGAACGCATCGAACGATGCGGGCTTGGCGGGCGCGCAACCGTCAAAGTACTTGCCGCTCATGTTGAGCGAACGCGAGATAAGGTTGCCCCAGCTGTTGGCCAGGTCGGCGTTGTAGACCTGCTCCATGCGATCGAAGCTGATGGCGCCGTCGGTACCGGGAACGACATCGGTCATAAAGTAGTAGCGATAGCCCTCGACGCCCAGCATGTCGATAACGTCCTGCGGAGCGATGGCGTTACCGCGGCTCTTGGACATCTTCTCGGCCTTGCCGGTCTCGGCATTGCGCACGGTCAGGAAGCCGTGGGCAAAGACGTGCTCGGGCAGGGCCTCGCCGATGGCCATGAGCATGGCGGGCCAAATGACGCAGTGGAAGCGGATGATGTCCTTACCCACGATGTGGAACTGCGCGGGCCAGCGATAGGCCAGCTCGGCACGCGCCTCGTCGGTGTCGACACCGTAGCCGACGGCCGTCATATAGTTGAGCAGCGCGTCAAACCATACATAGGTCACATGGCCCTCGTCAAACGGAACCTGGATGCCCCAGTCAAAGCTCGTGCGACTCACGGAAAGGTCGTTGAGGCCGCCCTCGACAAAGCTGCGAACCTCGTTCATGCGGAACGCAGGCTCGACAAAGTCGGGGTGCTCGTCATAGAGCTTGAGAAGCTTGTCCTGGAAGGCGGAAAGCTTAAAGAAGTAGGACTCCTCCTGGACGCGCTCAAGCGGACGGTGGCAGTCGGGGCATAGATGCTGGCCGACGCTGCCGTACTCCTCGTCGCCCTTCTGGACCTGCGTATCGGTGAAGTAGGTCTCGTCAGGCACGCAATACCAACCGTCGTAGCTGCCCTTATACAGATAGCCGGACTCCTTCATGCGCTCCCACAGGTACTGCACGGCATGATGCTGGCGCGGCTCGGTGGTGCGGATGAAGTCGTCGTTGGAGATCTCGAGCTTGCTCCAAAGCTCCTTGAAGTGCGGAGCCTGGCTGTCGGTCCACTCCTGCGGCGTCATGCCATGCTTGGCTGCGGCCTCGGCGACCTTCTCGCCGTGCTCGTCCATGCCGGTCAGGAACTTGACGTTATAGCCGGCGGAGCGGCGATAGCGAGCCTGAACGTCGGCGATGATGGTGGAATAAGCCGTGCCCAGGTGCGGATCGGCGTTGACGTAGTAGATGGGCGTCGTGATAAAGAACGAAGGCTTGCTTTGATCCATGGGGTTTGTCCTCCAGAAAAACGTTGCATACAGGGGATGATTCTAGCGCAAGGGCTGGATATCCTCCATCTATTGCATATCGAGCACCATGGCATAGACATCGCGCTTGCGGCGCGAATACTTCTGAGACAGGCGCTTGGCCACCGCAGAGGCGGGCTCCCCCTCCTCGAGCGCGGTGCGGATATCCTCGCGCAGGGCATCGTCGGGATCCGCTACCGCAGCGCCAACCGGCGCGATGCCGGCCTCCTCGTCCTCGCTCGGCGGCGCGATGACCAGCGCAATCTCGCCCTTTACCTCGCCGCGAGCACGCAGCTCCTCGGCAAGCTGGTCAGCGGGCCCGCGCAAGACCTCCTCGTGCAGTTTGGTGAGTTCGCGGCAGACGGCAAGCTCACGCTGGGGAAAGACCTCCGCCACGGCCTCGAGCGTCGCCACGATGCGATGTGGAGACTCGTAGAAGATGAGTGCGCCGGGCACCACGGCAAGGCGCTGCAAACGGCGCACACGGTCGCCGTGCTTTCGGCCCAAAAAGCCCTCGAAGAAAAAATGCTCGCAGGGAATGCCGGACGAAACGAGTGCCGTGACGCAAGCAGAGGGTCCGGGAATAACTTCGACAGGCACATCGGCCTCACGCGCCGCCTCGACCAGCGCCTGGCCGGGATCGGACACGCTCGGCATGCCGGCGTCCGAGGCAAAGGCGAGGGTCTCCCCCGCCAGCAGACGGTCGACCAGGCCGGCAGCGCGGCTAGCGATCACATTCTCGTCGCAACGGACAAGCGGCTTGGAAATACCCAGGTGCATCAGCAGCTTTGACGTCACACGCGTGTCTTCGCAGCAAATGGCATCGGCGGCGGCAAAAGCCTCGCCAACGCGCGAGGACAGGTCGCCTAGGTTGCCGATGGGCGTGCCGACCACATAGAGTTTGCCCGTATGGGCGCTGTTTTGCGTCATATCAACCTATTCAATCATGCCGCGCTCGAGCGTACCGAGCGCCGCGCGGGCGTCCCATGCTGCAATGCGCTTCTCGGTCTTCCACGTTTGGAAGAACCAACCGGCAGCCGGCGCAAACGAAGCCAGCTGGTTGGCGATAAACACGCGCTCGTAGGCATTGCGGCCCTCGGGCGTAACCGACGAGTTAGCAAAGATCGCCGCGCCCGACCATTCGCCCACCAGCACGGGGAACCCAGTCGAAATCGCCTCTTTAAGCTCGCGCTTGTTACGCGAAATCGCCGTCGTCAGCCCGCGGGGGCTCGTGATGTCGAGCGCATACTCGTCGCGGTAATGGTACAGGTGAAGGTCCATGTAGACGTTCTTGTACTTGGCGCCGCGCATAAAATGCTTCCACTCGCTGGGATGCCCCGACGACGAGAAGACGACGATCTTATCCTCGGGCATATACGAACGGACGAGCTCGTAGGCATCGCGATAGAAATTGCGCAGGTAGTGAGCAGGAATGCCATCCGTCATGGTGAAGAGGCTCTTGCGAACGCTCATCTGCGGCGTGTCCAGCAGCTCAATGCCCAGCAGGCTCTCGGCCTCGCCATAGCGATCGGCCAAGCGCTCGAGCACGTCGAGTGCGACATGACGGCCGTTGGTGGACGAATGCCACTCGGCGACAGCCTCCGGCGTGGTGGGCGAATCGTTGGAATCGCCCTGGCCACCGGGCACGGTTGCCAGATCGAGCAGCACGCGGATATCGTACTTGGCAGCCCACTCAATCGCGCGGTCGATGTAATCGACAACCGATATGTAGGAGGCATCGGACTCCTGTGAGCCAAAAGCATACCAGGGCACCGGCAGACGCACGGCATTGAGACCGATCTGCGCCATGCGGCGAAAATCGTCCTCGCTCACAAACGTCTCGTAATGACGACGCATGCGCTCGTTGTAAGCAGCGGTACCCATGGCCTCCTGCAGCTCGGCTGCGTTGGATGCGCCGGTCGCCGCGTACAGCGACGGGGTCACCCAAGGCTCGGGAATAAACCAGCCAGAGAGATTAACGCCGAGTATCCTCTCCATCACTGCCCCCTTCGGATCATGCAGGTCGAACCCGCATCGTATTGCATAGGATAAGTATCGTTTTGAGTATACCCGCGTGTGCGGACAGGCGACCGAACGGTCTGCAAAGTGACGCGAAAGTGGGAGGAATGTCTGGGGCGGGCGGGCTCGGAATGGTGCGACGAGGTGTGTACGCGCGCCGGAGGCAGGCACCGGAAAGTGTGTCCCGTTCTGAGCCCTTATTCTGGGACGCAGTTTC
>URUC01000022.1 GCA_900550965.1 uncultured Collinsella sp.
TGGTAAAACCGCGTAACCCTACAGTTCAGTCACGACAACGTTGTTGTAGATCTCGTCCCAGCGGTCCATGACCAGGTGGCCGGTCTTGGGATCCATGGCGTTGAGCTTGCCGCAGGTATTGGCGGTCTTGAGCACCGTGACGTCGTCGGCACCAGCAGCAATGGCATGTGCAAAGCCGGCGATGGTCGAGTCGCCGGAACCCGTCGCGTTCACAGCCGCAATCGCGGGCGTCTTGGCACGGAACGCACGGCCCTCATGGAAGCCCACCGAACCGGCAGCGCCCATCGAAACGACAACCCAGGGAATATCGGCAAAGCGGCCATCGGCGGCAAGCGCCTCGCGCAGGGCATCGACATCATCGATCGTAAAGGACGTACCCAGCAGGCCGTTAATCTCGGTCAGGTTGGGCTTTACGAGCTCAGGCTTAGCGTCGGACTCCAGCGCGGCCTCCAGCGATGCACCCGAGGTGTCGAGCAGCACCTTAGCGCCCGCCTCCTCGGCGATCTTGACGAGCTCGGCATAGTAGCCGGCATCGACGCCACGCGGCAGCGAGCCCGAAAGCGTCACAACGTCCGCCTTCGCTGCAAGCTCGGCGAACTTAGCCGTAAAGGCCTCGAGCTCGGCCGGGGCGATCTGCGGGCCGCTCTCCAGCAGCTCGGTCTGATTACCCTCGTGCAGAATATTCAGGCAAATGCGCGTCTCACCGGCAATGGGCACAAAGTCGTTCTTGACGTCATCGGCATCCATAAGCTCGGCCATATAGGCACCCATGTGGCCGCCGAGCAGACCGGTCGCAAGCACATCGTCGCCCAGCTGCAGCAGCACGCGGCTCACGTTGAGGCCCTTACCGCCAGCGGTCTTTTCGGGCGTCACACGGTTAACATCGTCGATGATCAGCTTGTCGAGCTGATAGCGCGTATCAATCGACGGGTTCATGGTAACGGTCAGAATCATATTGAACTCCTGTTTCCGGGGCACGACGTGTGCGACCCCAAACATACGATAGCTCTTTAAAGGATCTCGATCTCAAAGCAGCGAGTGACGGTCTCTCCCGGCTTGGCCACCAGGCAGCCACGTTTGTGCTCCAGAATATCGTCCTCGTCGGAGCAGGTGGACAGACCACCCCACGGTTCAACAGCCACAAAGTCGCCCTCGGGCTTGCTCCACACAATCAGGTACGGCATATCGGGGAACGTCAGGCGCACGCCCTTGTCCTCGGTTTTCTTGGTCAGCGTAACCACGCGGCTCTCGAGCACGTCAAAGATGGTCTCCGCGAAGTCGAAGAGTTCGTGGGTAAGCGGCAGGCTCTGGTCGATCATGGGGTTCTTGCTGCGATGCTCAACATCAATCAGGCCAGTCGAGGGAACGGCAGTACAGAGCTCGGTGGCCTCACGCTGCTCAAAACGAAGCTCATAATCGTCATAGGACTCGCCCTCGTCGAGCGGGCACTTAAAGCCGGGGTGACCGCCCACAAAGAATGGCATATCCTCGGTGCCCTCATTGGTCACCTCGTACGACACGGCCACCTTAGCCGCATCGATCGTGTAGCGCGCGACGATCTTAAACGGATACGGATACTGCTCGAGTAGCTCGGCGTGGTCGGCAGAGCTTAGGCTCAGCGCAACCATGCTGTCGCCCTGCTCCTCGAGCTTCCACTCCTGCTTGCGGGCAAAGCCGTGGCGGGCAAGCTTGACCTCGCGGCCGCCCATGGTCATCGCGCGGCCGCCACGAAGGCCGCCGCAAATCGGAAAGCAAATGGGTGCCTGGCCCGACCAGACCGCCGGATCGCCCTGCCACAGGTACTCACGGCCGTTGGCCGCAATAGAAGTGAACGACCCGCCCGCCGTGGTCAACGCCACACAAATCAAACCGTTATCAAGAACAAACTCCATAGGAGCCTTCCCTTTCTTACGACAGCCCGCCAAGTCAATAGGGCTGATAGAAAACCGGCCCGCGCCCCCTCACAGAAACGCGAGCCGTCAATTGAAAAGCTGCAGAATGCCGGGTACCGCCAAGAGCGAAGCACTCAAGCCAAGCAAGCAAACGTGTTATCGGAGCAGCTTACCGAACCGACGGCTTCGCAACAACAGCGGTAACCCCACAGGTACCCCCAACGTCAGCGAGCGGCGCTCAGGTGCCCCAGGTCGCCGCGAAAGAGGAGCGACGCGTACTTCATGTACGCGAGCGACGGTTTGAGCGGCGAGATGGGGTGCCTGGGCGTCGCGCAGCGTCGACCCGTTACGCGGTTTGGTAAAACCGCGTAACCTCCTTAGTCGTGGTATTCGCCGCGGTCCCACTTCTCGAGGAACTCGTCAAAGAAGTGCGGGTCAGCCTGAGCCTCGGCGTCGGCCTTATTGCAGGCGTCGATCTTGGCGATCAGGGCGTCGTGCTCGGGAGTCTTGTCGTAGGGCTCCTCCAGGAAGGCAAGCATGATATCGGCCATCAGGAACTCGCCGGTGATCTTGCCACCAAAGCCCACGATGTTGGCGTTGAGCTCGCGACGGGCATACAGGGCAGAGGTCATGTCGCGGACCAGGGCGCAGCGGGCGCCGGGAACCTTGTTGACGGCGTTGGTGATGCCGATGCCGGTGCCGCACAGGGCCACGCCAAAGTCGGCCTTGCCGCTGGCAACAGCCTCGCCCACGGCCTTGCCATAGATGGGATAGTGCGTACGGGTGTGGCTGTAGGTGCCGCAGTCGAGCACCTTGTAGCCAGCCTGCTCCAGGCGGTCGGCCAGATAGATCTTCTCGTCCGTAACGATATGGTCGCAACCGATTGCGATGGTCTTCTTCATCAGAACGTCCTTTCGTCTGAATTCACAAGTTGAGGTAGAAGTTCGAGTTCTCGGTGGCTCTCGTTAGGCCATCTTGTTGAGCATGTCGACACGGATCTGGTGACGGCCGCCGGCGTACTGGGCACGCAGGAACTCGCGGGCGATCTTCTTGGCGACCTCGGTGCCCACAACGCCCGGGCCCATGGTGACCATGCGCGAGCCGTTGTGCTCGCGGGTCATGTAAGCGGAACGCTCGTCGGAAATGTTGGCGACGACCATGCCCTTGATCTTGACGGCGGCCATATAGGAGCCGACGCCGTACTTATCGAATGCAAAGCCCTGGGAATCCTTGTGCTCCAGCAGGTCCTTGGCAACGGCGGTCGCGGAATCAACAAAGTCCGCGGCAGGGGTCTCGGAATAGTCGACGACCTCGTGACCGTCGGCGATGAGCATCTCCTTGATGGACTCCTTCATCGACATACCGTCGGCATCGGAAGCGATTACAACCCTCATGACATCCTCCTTGAGAGATACGCAGGTGCGTAGTTTCTGTTTGGAAGTGTTGAATCGCGTTCAGGTCCGGGCATCTGAATGTGCGGTTCTTCACTGTTCGTGTTTATTTGAACACATTCGAACACCGACTGCAACAATAATTTGTTTATCTTTGTTCTTTTTTGAACAAACACCATTCACGGATGATTGCTGACCGTTTGAGCCCGGCGCGGACGTAGCGCCCACGTGTTCAACAAACAAAAGGGCGACCGAGAACGTGTCTCGGCCGCCCTTCTTACGGTTGATCTTCCAAAGATCGCTTTGCCGCCTACTCAGACTGCCCGCTCTTCTTGGCATGTCTGGACGGAGCGCTCAAGAAACGACCCGTCAGATAGTTCGCGGGACCGGAGATATCGATCCCCAGCAGCACGTGTCCTAGCCATAGGAACGCCACGAGCACCAGTAGAGGAATCACACACGAGGTCACGATCATCACGATGACGCCTTCGATCAGATCGGTCACCTGATGCACGATCTCATCGGTCATCTGCTTGGCACCGCTGGTCACCGACGTAACAAGGCTCGAGGCCCCGTCAGTCAACTGCTCGAGCACGTTTTTGGACTCCTTGGCCTCGGATTTTTTCTTGTTCGATTTTGAGCTGGTCTCGGCTGACTTGTCCGTGGTGTCGGCCGCGTCCGCAGCGTCCGCAGCCTTTTGCTCAGCTTGCTCAATACTTACGCGATACGTTTCATCGACCTTCTGCGACACCCATACGCTCGCGGGCACGAGCGCCATGCCGATCACGGCAACCACCAGCACGCGCGTCGCCACACGGCGCAGGACAGCGCTCGTGCTCCAGCGCCCGTGAATGCCGAGCGACACCGCAAAGAGCGCCAACGCAAACGGGATTAAGATGCCCAGGCCAACCGACCACAAAATCGTGAGCAAATATTTCTCTAGGTATAGCACGGCAAGCACGATACCAAGGTTGCCTGAAAGCTGCGCGAGCTGCTCGGCAACCGGCGTTCCCGTATCACCCGGCAGCGCGGTAATGCCCGCAGACAGCGCCACGCACGAGGTCGTGAGCGCCAGTACGTTTCCTTTCTTTTGATCGATGACCTCGATGGTGGAGTCCCAAGTTTTGGTATCGGCGAAATGCGGACGAGCCACAAAGCCCGACAGCAGCGCCAGCACCACGAGCGCAACGATAAAGCCAATCTGCAGCTTTTTGTTTGCGCACACGACATCGGACAGACTGGGCTGCAGCTCGGTTACCGTCGTGTGCTCGGTTATCTGGACAGGACGCCCATGAGCCATCTCGTGCGCGCCTCTTTTTTGTATTGACCCGTTATCCGGCATTTGGATACCTCCTCAGTCCGGCGTTTAATGCGAAAGGAAGTATACCCACCGAGCAAAAATCGAACGGGAGGACGAACGGAGCGCACCAAGACTGTCCCCAATGACTAGTCGTTTAAGAACGTCCCCAATGACTATATTTCACCGCAACTTGGAGGAGGACAGAAAAAGCCCTGCCGCGGGTAGCGGCAGAGCTTTTGGAAGGGGACTTGGTTGTGAGGGCTCGTTAGGCGAGCTTGGCCTCGAGCTCGGCAATGCGCTTGTAGGCATCGATGGTAAAGCGGGCCTGCTTCTCCAGGATCATAGTGGTCATGAGAGTGTCCTGAGCGTGAGCCATGATGAAGGTCATCTCCATCTCGCCACCGCCGGCCTCCTGCGAAAGCAGCTTGGTCTGCGTGTCGTGGGCACCGATGAGCGCATCGCTGGCATCCTTGTGCAGCTGCTCGGCCTTCTCAAAGTCACCCTCGCGAGCAGCATCGAGCGCTGCAAGCAGATCGGTCTGGGCGTCACCTGCGTATGCGACGATCTCGAATCCAACCATCGAGATTTCTTCTTTGGTTGCCATGTTGCGTTCCTTTCACATATGAACCAATGGAGAGCATCGCGTCCGGGCATACGCGCTGCGTTGTGTATGACAGAAACAATAACATTCAAACAAAAAAGAACAGCGCAAAACGTAATTTCGAGCTATGAACGGTCACTTTTCGACCGTGAACGGTTTTTAAACCAATTTAAACAATATCGAACACAATTAGCGGAAACCCAAACAGACCCGCGCCCTAGCGTACATCGCGCACCGTATCGCCCTCGACGAGCACGCCCGGAAACAGCATGTGCTCCACACCGGGCGCAACGCCCTCGGCGTCGGCAATCTTGTCGACCGCCCACATGCCGACGCGCTTGTTGTCAAAGCGCACCGTGGTCAGGCGACGGTCGGGCACGATATCACCCAGACTATCGTCAACACCCACCACGCTCACGTCCTGGGGCACGCACTTCCCGCGCGACTCGAGCCCACGGATACAGCCATATGCCATGGCATCGTTGGAGGCATAAATGGCCGTGCAGGTCGGATCATCCGCAAGCGCCTGGCCGGCAGCATATCCACTCTGCGCCGTCCAGTCGCCACGCACGAGCTGCGGGGGCTCAATGCCATGCGCACGCAATGTCTCACGCCAGCCTTCCTCGCGCCGCATGCCCGAAAGCGAGCGCTCGGGACACGAGATAAAGTGCACAGTCTTGTGTCCCTGCCCCAGCAAATACTCGACCACCTGGCGCGAACAATCGAACTGGTCGTTATCGACCGTTGAACAGAGCGGGTGCTCCAACATCGTAACGAGCACCGTCTGCATGCCGGGCAGCGGCTCGAAGGTTCCAAAGTCCGCCGGCATGCGGTTCATAATCACAACCATGCCATCCACCGGCAGTGCGCTCATGCGCGACGATGCGCTCTCGAGGGTATACGGATGCCCGTCTACTTTAGTGAGGGTGATGGCATAGCCATGTTTGTCGGCCGCTGCGGCAAAGCCCTCCATACGGTCGAGATTGCCGGTGCCGGTAATGTTGAACATGGCGACGCCGACGGTCTTAAACTTGCCACGGCGCAACGATCGACCGGCAAAATTGGGGCGATACCCCAGCTCGCGCATGGCGGCACGCACGCGTTCCTTGGTCTCGGGGCGCACGCTGGGCGAATCGTGCACCGTACGCGAGACTGTCTGCTCCGAGACGCCCGCGAGGCGCGCTACGTCTTTGACGGATACCGATTTTTTAACAGCGGCCATAGGTCGATCTTTCTATGTCAACGATGCCATTGGTGGCACCTTGCGCAGTCAAATGAAACGTCTTCAAGTATATCCAACGCCTCCCCCACCATACGCTCACCACCCAAAACCTACCGTTCACCGACATTTTTGCTTCCCCGAACGGCTTTTGTCTACCAAATGTTAACGTTGCCATTGTGCAAACACAGAGCCACCGGGCGGCTCAAACGTTTACGCGTAAGGAATCGACGGTTCGCAGGCACAGGAATCACCGGTTCGCGTCTTTTTTTTGTGTCGCAAAATGGCAACGTCAACATTTTGGCAACCGGACGCCAAAAGCTACCATCGTTGCTAACCCACCGACTCTTAGGAGCATTGCATGGAGCAACTCATCGCCATCATCGAAAAGGGCCAGCCCTTTTTCAACGCGATCGCCCGCAACAAGTACCTCAAGGCGATCCGCGACGGCTTTATCTCCGTCATCCCCATCATCATCTTCTCGTCCATCTTCTGCCTGGTAGCCTCGGTCCCCAACATCTGGGGTTTCTACTGGCCCGATGACATCAACAACGCCCTGTGGAAGTGCTACAACTACTCCATGGGCATCCTGGCCATCGCCTGCGCCGCCACCACGGCCAAGCACTTCGCCGACGCTCAGAACCGCGATCTGCCCAAGAACAACCAGATCAACTTCATCTCGTGCATGTGCGCGGCCATCATCGGCTTCTTGCTCCTTTCGAGCGACACCATCGCCACGGACGCTGCCAGCGGTTTCAACACCACCTACCTTGGTTCCAAGGGCCTGCTGACCGCTTTCATCGCTGCGTTTGTGACCGGCATCATCTACAAGTTCTTCATTAAGCGCAACATCACCGTCAAGATGCCCGAGCAGGTTCCGCCCAACATCTCGCAGACCTTTAAGGACATCATCCCCTTCTCCGTCTGCATCACCGTCTTTTGGGTTTTTGACATCGTCTTCCGCGCTGCTTTTGGCTTCTGCTTTGCCCAGGGTGTCATCCAGGTGTTCCAGCCCCTGTTCACCGCTGCCGATGGCTACATCGGCCTCGCTGTGATCTACGGCGCCATGAGCCTCTTCTGGTTCGTGGGCGTCCACGGCCCCTCGATCGTCGAGCCCGCCATCGCCGCCGCTCTCGTTGCCAACATGACCGACAACCTGGCTGCGTTCCAGGCCGGCCAGCACGCTTCCGCTGTCCTGACCCAGGGTGCCCAGTACTTCGTCGTCTGCATGGGCGGCACCGGCGCCACGCTCGTCCTGGTCTTTATGTTCTGCTTCCTGGCCAAGTCTCAGGAGATGCGCGCCGTCGGTAAGGCCGCCATCGTCCCCGTCTGCTTTGCCGTCAACGAGCCGCTGCTGTTCGCCGCACCCATCGTGCTCAACCCCGTCTTCTTTGTCCCGTTTGTCTTTGCCCCGATCGCCAACATCTGGATCCTCAAGATCTTTATCGACTTCTTGGGCATGAACGGCTTTATGTACACCCTGCCTTGGACCGTCCCCGGCCCCATCGGCACCATCATGGGCCTGGGCTTCCAGCCGCTCGCCTTTGTGATGCTCGCCATCATCCTGGTCGTCGACTTTGCCCTGTACTATCCGTTCTTCCGTGCCTATGACGCCCAGAAGTGCGCCGAGGAGGCCGAGATCTCCCAGGAGGAGCTCGCCGCCAAGAACGCCGAGAAAGCCGCCAAGCTCAACGATGCCTTCCAGGGCAAGGCTGACGCCAAGAGCGTTGCCGCCGGCGCTGCTGCCGAGGCCGTGAAGGCCGACTCCCCCGCCGCTTCCGCAGCACCCGCTGCCGAGACAACGACCGCCAGCGACCTCAACGGCAAGCGCGTGCTCGTGCTCTGCCAGGGCGGCGGAACCTCGGGCCTGCTCGCCAACGCGCTGGCCAAGGCCGCCAAGGAGCGCGGCATTAACCTCGAGACCGCTGCCGAGGCCTATGGCAACCACGTGGACATGCTCCCCGACTTTGACCTGGTCGTCCTGGCCCCGCAGGCCGCAAGCTACCTGGCCGACCTGCAGAAGGACTGTGAGCGCGTGGGCAACAAGTGCGTCGCCTGCCGTGGCAAGCAGTACATCGAGCTCTCCCAGAACGGCGACAAGTCTCTCGCCTTCGTGAGTGAGCAACTTTCGAAGTAAGTAACGCCCAGGGCCAGCCGACCATCCAAGACCGGCTGGCCCTTCGATTTAGACGATTGGATCATCATGTCCGTTAATCCTGCTAGCGTCACCAACCCGCCCGCGCAGTTTCCCGAGGACTTTGTCTTTGGCGGCGCCACCGCTGCCTACCAGGTAGAGGGCGAGACCCGCACTCACGGTAAGGGCAAGGTTGCCTGGGACGACTTTCTGGAGGCCCAGGGGCGCTTCTCCCCCGATCCCGCTTCGGACTTCTACAACCAGTACCCCGTCGACCTGGAGCTGTGCGAGGAGTTCGGCATCAACGGCATTCGCCTCTCCATCGCCTGGAGCCGCATCTTCCCCAACGGCACCGGCGAAATCAACCCCGAGGGCGTCCAGTTCTACCACGATCTCTTCGCCGAGTGCCACAAGCACCACGTTGAGCCGTTCGTCACGCTGCATCACTTTGACACGCCGCTTCCCCTCTTTGAGAAGGGCGACTTCCTCAACCGCGAGACCATCGACGCCTTTGTGGACTTTGCCACCTTCTGCTTTAAGGAGTACGCCGACCAGGTGACCTACTGGTTCACCTTTAACGAGATCTGGGCCGACGCCTCCAACACCTACATCGAGGGCACCTTCCCCGGTGGCGTCAAGGCGCATCTGGCCGAGGCCTTCCAGTGCGAGCACAACATGATGCTCGCCCACGCCAAGGCCGTGCTGGCCTTCCACAACGGCGGCTTTAAGGGCAAAATCGGCGTCATCCAGTCGCTGGAGTTTAAGTACCCGCTCAACGAGAACGACCCCGCCGACATCAAAGCCGCCAACAACGAGCACGTGCTGCAAAACCAGTTCTTGCTCGACGCCACCTTCCGCGGCGACTATGCGCCCGACACCCTCGAGTGCGCCAACCGCCTGGCTGCCGTCTCGGGCGGCACCATCGAGATCCTAGACGAGGATCTGGAAATCATGCGCGAGGCCGCGCTCTACAACGACTACCTGGGCGTTAACAACTACCAGTGCCGCTTCTTGAAGGCTTACGACGGCGAGAACGACCTGCACCACAACGGTACGGGCGAGAAGGGCACTGGCCGCTGGCGCGTTAAGGGTATTGGCGAGCATGTGAACAAGCCTGGCATCCCCACCACCGACTGGGACTGGATCATCTATCCCGAGGGCCTGTTCGATCTGCTCGTCTACATTAAGCAGCGCTACCCCAACTACAAGCAGATTTTCATCACCGAGAACGGCATGGGCTACAAGGACCCCTACAAGGACGGTTTTGTGGACGACCAGCCGCGCATCGACTACATCGAGCAGCACCTGCGTTGGCTGCTCAAGGCCATGGAGGTGGGCGTCAACGTGGGCGGCTACTTCCTGTGGAGCCTGCAGGATCAGTTCTCCTGGACCAATGGCTACAACAAGCGTTACGGCTTCTTTTACGTTGACTTTGAAACCCAGAAGCGCACGCCCAAGGCAAGCGCCTACTGGTACAAGCACGTGGCGCAGACCCGTCGTCTGGACTAGTGGCTGGCGGGGTTGCCCGCTCACACAACCTGTCCCCATTTCTCAGCCGGGGGCGGCACGTCACACAGCGCGCCGCCCCCGGTCTTTTTGTTTTTGGGCTGGTCGGGAGCCGTTTGTCTCGATCTGTAACATCTAGCCGAGTTTTTTGGTCCTAGCTGTTACAGATTGAGACGAACAGGATTGCTCTTTCCGAAGAATCTAAATCTGTAACACGTAGCCCGCTTTTGACCGTCTACCTGTTACAAATCGAGACAAACGGAGTAGGACCTAACCCCGTATGTCCCTAACAGTCGAGCGTTCGACCAGCGTACTCGGCACATGAATCGCCTCGATAGACGAGCTCTCTCCAATCGCCGCCTCAAACGCAAGCTTACCGACACCGCGCAAATCAAATCGCAGCGTCGTCAGTCGATTGTGAGGAACAAGTCCCTCGAGTGCGTCGTCGATACCAACCACGCTCACGTCGTCGGGCACGGACAGGCCCGCGTTCTCGAGCGCGGCGATAACGCCCAGCGCCATCTGGTCATTTGCCGCAAGCACGGCAGTCGGCGCCTGCGACCCGCCGGCAAGCACCTCGGCCGCAATCCGCTCGCCCATGGCGTACCCACTGTCCGCACTCCAATCGCCACGCAGCATCGGAGCGGCATCGACATGAGCACGACCCAGCGTATCGCGCCAACCGGCCTCACGAAAACGCGAGGAAATCGAGTTTTCCGGACCCGCCACAAACCGCATATTCGAGTGACCATGTTCCAGCAGATAATTGGTCAACAGCTCGCACGAACCATACTGGTCGGAGTCGATCGTCGTGCAGCGCGGATGCGCATACATGGACAGGATGACCGTTCGCACTCCCGGCTGGGGAACAAACTCCTCAAAATCGGGAGCCATGCGGTTCATGTTGAGAATCATGCCGTCGACGGGTCGCTCGACCATGCGGCGCGAGGCATCGGCAAGTGCATAGGGCTTGTCGCCGCCCATCTCGATCATAGTGACGGCAAAATCGTGCTCGCGCGCCGCTTGCATGATACCCTCGAGCGTCGCCAGGTTACCGACACGTGTGATGTTGTACATGCACAGGCCAATAGAACGATACGACCCGCCGCGCAACGCCGCTCCAGCAAAATTGGGACGAAAGCCCAGCTCTTCCATGGCGGCCAGCACACGCTTGCGCGTCTTTTCCGTCACGTTGGGCATACCGTTGACCACGCGAGACACAGTCTGGCGGCTCACGCCAGCGAGCGCCGCAACCTCTGCCGCGCTCGCCGAACGACCATTCCTTGTCTGCTGATCCATGCCTTCCACGCTAACCTGCTTCCCAACTATTCCCCGCGCCCATGGCGCATCGTACATACATTGATAACGTGCTCATGATACCCGAGCCATATACCACAACATGAAAACTTCTGTCAATCAAAACCGCTTACCGAACAAATACAACCGTTCGCGGCTGTTTGAAGTTGTTTTGTTTCTATACATCCCAGCCGGATGTTAACGTGCTCATTGTCAAATGTTCACGTGCTCATTTTGGTTCTAATCATTTTAAGATAGTGTTTATCGGGCTTTTTCACCGCTGAACGCTAACCAGGGAGCCTCCTGAGCGCAAACGCACAATATCGAACAGCGAGACGAGAGGGTGTATGCATATGTCTTTGCTAAACCGCGTACAGCAGCTGCCGAAGGGCTTTGTTTGGGGCGCCGCAACCGCCGCGTACCAAACGGAAGGTTCCACGAAGGTGGCAGGCAAGGGTAAGACCATGTGGGACGATTACCTTGTCGCCCAGGGTCGCTTTTTGCCCGACCCGGCCAGTGATTTCTACAACCGCTACGAGGAGGATATCCGCCTTTCTGCCGAGCATGGACTCAACGCCATTCGTGTGTCCATCGCCTGGACCCGCATCTTCCCCAACGGCGACGATGCCGAACCCCTCGCCGAGGGCGTTAAGCACTACCACGAGCTGTTCGCCTGCTGCAAAAAGTATGGCGTCGAGCCCTATGTGTCCCTGCATCACTTTGACTCCCCCGCCGCCCTGTTCAACCAGGGCGACTGGCTCAACCGCAAGACCGTCGACGCCTATGTGCGCTATGCCGAGTTCTGCTTCCGCGAGTTCCGCGAGGTCAAGAATTGGTTCACCATCAACGAGCTCATCAGCCTCTCGCACTCCCAATACATCCAAGGCAACTTCCCGCCCAACCATCACTTTGATGTGACGAGCGGCATCCAGAGCCAGCACAACGAGCTCGTTGCCCACGCCCGCGCCGTCAACCTGTATAAGGATCTTGACGAGACCGAGCACCTGGGCGGACGCATTGGCATGGTCAACGTCCTGACGCCGGCATATCCTGCCACCGACTCGCCCGCCGACCAGCACGCCGCCGACCTGTACAACGCCTTCTACACCGACTTCATCATGGACGGCGCCTTCCTGGGTCACTACTCCGCGCGCACCCTCTCACTCATCAACGAGATTCTGCGTGCCAACAACGCCACACTTACGGTTGAGGACAGCGACATGGAGGAGCTCGCCAAGGCGGCGCCCCGCAACGATATGTTCGGCCTCAACTACTATCAGTCGGCGTTTATCGCCGCCTACGATGGCGAGTCAACCAACAGCTTTAACGGCACCGGAGACAAGGGCACCTCGTGCTTTAAGTTTAAGGGCGTCGGGCAGCAGGTCGATATGCCGGGTATCCCCACCACCGACTGGGATTGGCTCATCTACCCGCAAGGCCTCTACGACACGCTCAAGCACATCAGCGCCACCTATCCCAACCTCCCCGTCATCTATATCACCGAAAACGGCCTGGGCCACAAGGACCCCGAGCCCGACGCAAACGGCATCGTCGCCGATCCCGAGCGCATCGACTTTGTCGACCAGCACATGGAGAAGGTGCTCCAGGCGCGCGCCGAGGGCGTCGACGTCCAGGGCTACTTTATCTGGAGCCTGCAGGACCAGTTCTCGTGGGCCAATGGCTATAACAAGCGCTACGGCCTGTTCTACATCGACTTCGACACGCAAAAACGCTACATCAAGCAGTCGGCACTCTGGTACAAGGAGCTCGCCGACACTATGGCGGACGCGCAGTAGCGCATCGCCTCGCTTTCCCCCCGAGAAGGGAGCGGCCCTATGCGATACAAACCCAGCCGCTCCCCTCTCTCCCCCTGGGACCGGCCCCGCCTGCACCCGGGCTTTTAGCAAGCGGGAGACCATATAGGTTTTCAACGTCCATGCCATTAAGATTTCATGCAAAGAGGAGCGTGAACTATGGAATCGATCGTTAAGTTCTTGGAGAAAGGTCAGCCGTACTTCGACAAGGTCTCTAAGAACATCTACCTTCAGGCCATTAAAGACGGCTTTTTGGCAGCAATGCCCATTATCCTGTCTTCTTCTGTCTTCCTGCTTATTTCGACCCTGCCGGGCGTTGTCGCCACGGTCGGCGGCTTTACGCTGCCCGACTGGTGGAACGTCGACGTCGTGAACTTCTGCAACAAGGTTTACAACTTCACGATGGGCGTCGTGGGCATCATGGTCGCCGGCACCACCGCAAGCGCGCTGACCGGCTCCAAGAACCGCCGCATGCCTGCCGGCAAGGCCATCAACGCCACGAGCACCATGGTCGCCGCCATGTGCGCTATGCTCATCTTGGCCGTTACCCAGACGAGTGCCAAGATCGACGGCGCCGATGTCTCGGTGTTCTTTACCGACAACATGGGCACCAAGGGCCTGCTGAGCTCCTTTGTCGCCGCATTTGCCACGGTCAACATCTATGCCTTCTGCATTAAGCGAGACATCACCATCAAGCTGCCCAAAGAAGTCCCCGGCGCCATCGCCCAGAACTTCCGCGACATCTTCGCCTTCAGCTTCTCCATCCTGTTTGTCGCCGTCATCGACGTTATCTGCCGCACCTGCTTGGCCGTCCCGTTTGCCAACGTCATCTCCACGCTGGTGAGCCCGCTGTTCGCCGCTGCCGATTCCTACGCCGGCCTCGCCCTCATCTGGTTCATGATCCCGCTGTTCTGGTTCATGGGCATCCACGGCCCCTCGGTCGTTAAGCCTGCCCTCAACGCCGCGCTGTTTGGCAACATCACCACCAACCTCGCCACGCTGCAGGCCGGCGGTCACCCCGCCCTCGCCCTGACCGAAAACTTCGGTAACTACATCGGCGAACTCGGCGGCACCGGCGCCACGTTCATTGTCCCGATCATCTTCCTGCTCTTTATGCGCTCCAAGCAGCTCAAGGCCGTCGGCAAAGCCTCTGTCGTGCCCGTGATGTTCGCCGTCAACGAGCCGCTGCTGTTCGCCGCGCCCATCATCCTCAACCCGTACTTCCTGATCCCGTTCCTGTTTGCCCCCGTGGCCAACGTCCTCATTGGTAAGTTCTTCATCGACTTTTTGGGCATGAACGGCTTTATCTATGCCATGCCGTGGGCACTCCCCGGACCGATCGGCACCTTCATCGACACCAACTTCCAGCCGATCTCTCTGGTCCTGGTTGTCGTCCTGCTGGTCGTTGACTTCTTGATCTACTACCCGTTCTGCAAGGCCTACGACAACGTCCTGTGCAAGCAGGAGGCCGAGACCCTGGCCGAAGAAGAGGCCGAGGAGACCAAGGCCGTCAAGACCGCTGCCGCCCCCGCCGTTGAGGCTCCTGTTGTCGAGACCGCTTCTGCCACTGAGGCCTCTGCAGCTCCGTCCGCCCTTAAGGGCAAGGATCTGAGGGTTCTGGTTCTGTGCGCTGGCGCCGGCACCTCTGCACTGCTCGCCAACGCGCTTAAGGAAGGCGCCGACGAGCTGGGCATCGACATTACCGCCAACGCCGGTGCCTACGGCAGCCACTACGCCATCATGGACCAGTACAACGTCATCGTCCTGGCTCCGCAGGTTCGCACCTATTACAACGAGATGAAGGCCGACACCGACCGCCTGGGCATCACGCTGCTGTCGCCCAAGGGCAAACAGTACATCGACCTCACTAAGGATCCCAAGGGTGCCGTCGCCTGGATCGAGGAAAACCTCGAGGCATAAGACGCTGACACCACCTGCCGCTTGCAGACAATAAATGGCCCGTGCATCGATGTGTGATGCGCGGGCCATTTTGTTTAGACCGCACCCGTCCTCCTGTTCATCTCAATCTGTAACATCTAGCCGAGTTTTTCGGTCCTAGCTGTTACAGATCGAAATGAACGCACAGGCCAAGCCGAAAATCTCAATCTGTAACATGTAGACCACTTTTGACCGTCTAGTTGTTACAGATCGAGACAAACGGAATAGGCCGAGCACGTCTACGCCCGCAAGTCCTTTACGCTGGAACGCTCGACCAACACGCCCGAGACGAGCGTACGGCTTCTGGAGCTCGGAGCTTCCAGACCCGCGACGACCTCGTTGAGCGCACGGACGCCCAGCTCGCGGTGGCGAAACTTCACCGACGTCAGAATCGAGTTGGGAATCGTCTTATAGAGCTCATCGTCGAAGCCGATCACGGACACATCATTGGGCACACTGAGCCCTTTGTCACGTAGAGCCATCATCACGCCGTTTGCCATGCAGTCGTTAGCAGCGAGGACCGCCGTGCAATCGGGCTTATCGGCAAGCACAAGGCCCGCGGCATAGCCACTATCCGCATTCCAATCGCCTTGCAGAGGCTCGGGCGGCTCAATGCCACGCGCCTCGAGTGCCGCACGCCAACCTTTCATACGGCACTGGCTCGACAACGACTCTTTCTTACCAGAGACGAAGTACACGTTTTTATGCCCGTGGTTCAAGAAGTACTCGCACGCCATGCGCGCGCCGCCCTCTTGGTCGTCACTGACGGTGGAGCAGGTAGGATGTTCCATCGGTGTGATAATCACCGTCTTGAGGTCTTTCGGTGCCTCAAAAGTATCAAAGTCATCGACCATCTGACGCAGGTTGAAGATCATGCCATCAACAGGCAGCTGCGACATCCTACGCGCCGCTTCGGCAAGGGTCATCTTCTCCCCCGCCCGCTTTTTGATCATCGTGAGCGCAAAGCCGCGTTCTTCGGCGGCATCTGCGATACCGTCAATCATGTCCACGGCACCGCCCGACAAGTGGAACAGCACCACGCCAATGCACCCGTAACGGCCCAACTTGAGCGAACGCGCGGCAAAGTTGGTTCGAAACCCGAGCGCCTCCATTGCGGAATGAACCTTATCGCGTGTCGACTCTCGCACGCTATCGGGCTCGTTGATCACACGCGAAACCGTCTTGAGAGAAACACCCGCAGCAATCGCCACATCGTTCATTGAGACATTTTTCTTGTCCATCGTTGCCACTACTTCTCCAGTCGGTTTTGCATCGCTTGCTTTTTGCGTTCTAGCATACACTACCTGCCCGACTGACAAATCAACCGTTTACCGGACAATATCGACCGCTCACCCGTATATCCTTGTTGCTCTTCCAAAAATGTCTTACGTTGTCATTAACGAAATGACAACGTTGTCATTTCGCAATGCCTTCCTTAAGCAGGAAGGTTTCCGGGCAGTCCTGACCATCCATCGACGACCAGTTCCATCCACATGCATCGCGCATCAAGTAGCAAAGGAGCTCTATGGACGCCATCGTAAAGATGCTCGAAAAGCATCAACCGTTCTTCGAGAAGATCTCGAGAAACATCTACCTCCAGGCCATCAAAGACGGATTCCTTGGGTGCATGCCCATCGTCCTTACCTCTTCGATCTTTCTGCTGATCGCCACCCTTCCCGGCGTAGTTGGAATCACGTTGCCCCAGCCGCTCATCGACTGGTGCAACAAGCTGTACAACTTCACCATGGGCGTCATGGGCATCATGGTTGCCGGCACCACCGCCAAGAACTTTACGGCTTCCATGAACCGTCGCATGCCCGCCGGCAAGGTGCTCAACGACGGCTCCACCATGGTTGCCGCCCAGTGCAGCATGCTGCTGCTCGCTGTTACGCAGTTCACCACCAAGTTCAACGGCTCCGAGCTTTCGGTCTTCGATTGCACCAGCATGGGTACGCGCGGTCTGTTCTCGGCCTATATCGCCGCGTTCATTACCGTGTGGGTCTATAAGTTCTGCGTCTCGCGCGATCTGACCATTAAGCTGCCCAAGGAGGTTCCGGGCGCCATCGCACAGAACTTCCGCGACATCATCCCCTTCGGTGGCGCTGTCATCATTTGCGGCATCATCGATGTGGTTGTGCGCAACCTCATGGGCGTTCCGTTCTCCGAGCTGCTTATCAAACTGCTCTCCCCGCTCTTCACTGCGGCAGAGACCTACCCCGGACTCATCCTTATTCAGGCAGCCACCGCGTTCTTCTGGTTCATCGGTGTCCACGGCCCTTCGATTGTCCAGCCGGGCATCGACCCCATCCGTCTTGCCAACCAGGCCGAGAACCTGCAGGTTCTGCTGGCCGGTGGCCACCCCGCCCACTCCCTCACCTTTAACATGTCGCTCGTGGGTGAGTTCGGCGGCACCGGCGCCACGTTCATCGTTCCGCTTCTGCTGATTCTCTTTATGAAGTCCAAGCAGCTCAAAGCCGTCGGTAAGGCCTCGATTGTTCCTGTTGCCTTCGCCGTCAACGAACCGCTGCTCTTTGGCGCGCCCATGATCCTCAACCCCTACATGCTCATCCCCTTTGTTGCCGCCGGCTGCGTCAACGTAAGTGTTGCCAAGTTCTTTATCGACAACGTGGGCATGAACGGCTTCTCCTTCGTGGTGCCTTGGGCTACCCCTGCCCCCATCGGCATCTTCATCACCACGAACTTCCAGCTTATCGCCCTGGTATTTGTCGCGATCATCATCTTGCTGGACGCCATCATCTACCTGCCGTTCTTGAAGGCATACGATAAGCTGCTCTGCGACCAGGAAGCCGAGCGCGCCGCCGAGCTGGGTCTCGAGTCCGATGGTGCTGCCACCATCGCCGCCAGCACCTCTGCGCCCGCTGTCGAGCAGGCCACCGCTGCCGTCGAGCCGACCGCCGCTGCCGCTGACAGCAAGCCTGTCGCCGATCAGCCCGAGCCCGCTGCCGATGCATCCGCTAAGAAGGATGTCGACGGTCTGAAGGTCCTCGTCCTGTGCGCCGGCGCCGGCACCTCTGCCATGCTTGCCAACGCCATCAAGGAAGGTGCCGCGCAGACCGGAGAGAACATCGCTTCCTCCGCAGGCGCCTATGGCCAGCACACTGCCATCATGGATCAGTACGACGTTATCGTGCTTGCCCCGCAGGTCCGTAGCTACTACAACGACATGAAGGCCGACACCGATCGCCTGGGCATTAAGCTGCTCGCCCCGCGCGGTAAGGAATATATCGACCTTACTCGCGACCCCGCTGGCGCCATCAAGTGGCTCCGCGAGAACCTCGACTAGGTTCCTCCCTCTGTTGGTGCCCGGATCCCCAGTTCGGGCACCTCTCCCTATTCGAATCCCACAGAAAGGATGACTCATGACCAACCCCATGCAGTTCCCCGACGGCTTTGTGTTTGGCGGCGCCACCGCCGCTTACCAGGTTGAGGGCGAGACCCGCACGCACGGCAAGGGCAAAGTGCCCTGGGACGATTTCCTGGCAGCTCAGGGTCGCTTCTCCCCCGATCCCGCAAGCGATTTCTACAACAAGTACCCGGTCGATATCGACCTGTGCCAGCGCTTCGGCATCAACGGTATCCGCGTCTCCATCGCTTGGAGCCGCATCTTCCCCAACGGCACTGGCGAGATCAACCACGAGGGTGTCGCCTTCTATCATGAGCTTTTCGCCACCTGCAACAAAGCCGGCGTTATCCCCTATGTCACGCTCGATCACTTTGATACGCCCGAGGCCTTTTACCAGGACGGCGGCGAGGGCTTCCTGACGCGCACGACGATCGACGCCTTTGTCGAGTACGCCAAGTTCTGCTTTGCCGAGTTCACCGAGGTCAAGCACTGGTTCACGTTTAACGAGATTCCCGCAACCGCCGAGGGCAGCTTTATCGTCGGCAACTGGCCGCACGGCGAGAAGTATCGCCTGGACAAGGCCTTCCAGCTCATGCACAACATGATGGTGGCCCACGCCAAGGCCGTCGTCGCCTTCCATGAGGGCGGCTTTGAGGGTGAGATCGGCATTGTCCAGAACCTGGAGCCCAAGTATCCCCTCGATCCCAACAACGCCGCCGACTGCGAGGCAGCTCGCATGGCCGACGTCATCAACAACCGCTGGGTACTCGACGCCACCTTCCGCGGCCACTATGCAGCCGACACCATGGAGGCTGCGACCAAGCTGGCCCATATCGCCGGCGGCGAGCTCGACGTCCGCGACGAGGACATCGCCGCGCTGACCGCCGCGCTCCCCTACAACGATTGCCTGGGCGTCAACACCTACAAGTGCCAGTTCCTGCGTGCCGCCGAGGGCGAAAACGACATCAACCACAATGGCACCGGCGACAAGGGCTCCTCGCGCTGGTTCCTCAAGGGCGTGGGCGAGTCATGCGTGCGCGAAGGCGTACCCACCACCGATTGGGACTGGATTATCTATCCCGAGGGTCTCTACGACCTGCTGCTCCGCATTAAGAACGATTACCCCAACTACAAGAAGATCTACATCACCGAGAACGGCATGGGCTATAAGGACGACTTTGAGGACGGCTTTATCGACGACGCCCCTCGCATCGACTACATGCGTCAGCATCTCGCATGGATTCTCAAGGCAATCGACGGCGGCGTGAACGTCGACGGTTACTTCGTGTGGTCGCTGCAGGACCAGTTCTCCTGGACCAACGGCTATAACAAGCGCTATGGCCTGTTCTACATCGACTTTGAGACCCAGAAGCGCTATCCCAAGGCGAGCGCGTACTGGTACAAGAACGTCTCGGAGACCGGCCTGCTTATGGCCTAACTTTTGCCGCATACCCCCTGTCGGCCGCATGCGAATCCCTCCACGGGTTCGCATGCGGCCTATTTTTTTGCTCGGCCCGTGCAGGCCGTTTGTCTCGATTTGTAACATCTAGCAGGGATTTTCAATCCTAACTGTTATAGATTTAGACGAACGGGCGACCAGAGCTGAAAGATCTCAATCTGTAACACGTAGCCCACTTTCGACCGTCTAACTGTTACAGATCGAGACAAACGAACGGTCCGAACTTGAAGATCTCAATCTGTAACACGTAGCCGAGTTTTTCGATCCCAACTGTTACAGATTGAGACGATTCGACGGTACCAGTCGCTTGGACACACCGTGGTACAATTATGCCACGACGCAAAGGAGGTACCCATGTCAGCTTGTGTGCCCGTCCGAGATATGAAGGACACTGCTGCATTCACCGCGCTTGTTGAGTCTGAGCGCGACGTCACCGTAACTAAGAACGGCTACGAGGCCATGCACTGCATCAGCAGCGACCAGTATCGTCTCATGCAAGAAGAAATCGCCAAGGCAAAACTGCTGTCTCGTATGATGTTGGCAGAAGACGAAATATCGCAAGGCGACTACAGCGACTACGACTCCTTCGCGACCGCGATACGAGACAAATATGACCTATAACGTCGTTATACTCAAAAGCGCGCGATATGAGTACGAGAGTATCGTCGGGTACCTTGCTCAAATCCTCAAGAATCCGCGTGCAGCAGGCAATTTTGTCGCTGAGTTTGAATATCAGCTTGATCTGCTTCGCGAGCAGCCGCTCCTACGTCCCCTCTCGCATATGCAAGAGCTGGCGGCACGTAATTACCGATCGTTTCCCGTCAACAACTACGTGTGCCTTTATAAGTTTGAGCACGAAACAATCTATATCGCTCACATCTTTCATCAGTCACAGGACTACGCCCGCCTGGTCTAACCCACAAGCTGAATACTTGGCCCGAGCACATTTGCGCGTCAACGTGAAGCGGTAATCCCCGCGCCGACAGGGGGCAGAAGTATCGCCTGCAGCGTTAGTTAGCAGATGACCTGCGTATGCTCCTCGATGGCGGCGCGATCCTCGGCGGCGATACTCGGCTCGCACACCACGGCGTCCAAATTATCCAGACGACAGAAGGTGTAGAAGTCGCGCTTGCCGATCTTGCTGGAGTCGGCGATCAGATAGCGCGAGTCGGCCTTGCTAAAGGCGAGCTGCTGGATACGACCCTCATCCATATTAGACGTAGACACGTCGCCATCCAGAATGCCGTTGGCGCCGATAAACGCCGCATCGATACCCAGCGCACGCAGAGTATCCTCGGCCGTTGGCCCCACAAAAGCGGCGGTGCGGCGACGGTACATACCGCCCACGAGGCACAGGTCGCAGTCTTCGCGCGCCTCGAGCAGGTTAAACACCGAAAGCGAATTAGTCACGATGCGCAGGCGAAACGCCGGCAGCATCGAGGCCATCTGCTCCACCGTAGTGCCCGTGCCCAAAAAGATGGTCGAGCCTTCCTCGATGAGCTCCACAGCGCGGCGCGCGATCTGCAGCTTTTCCTCGGCATGCTTGGTGCGCTTTTCGCTGTGCGAATACTCGTGGCGCAACATAGCGTGGGGACGGCCCTGTGCACTACGGGCTCCTCCGTGCACGCGTTCAATCTCGCCCAGGCTCGCAAGTTCTTCGAGGTCGCGGCGGATCGTCATATCCGAGACACCTAACGCATCCGAAATCTCCTTGACCGAGACCGTGCCCTGCTCTTCGAGCAGCTGACGAACCTTATCCTGTCGCTCTGCCTTAATCACGATGAATCCTCGCCGTTCTATGCGTGCATATCATTCAAACAATAACGAACAAATTGTATCAGACTCGCGCGCGTCAAAAATGAACGCCCGCACAGCTCCAATCATCACTTTTTTGAGAAAAATACCCCCTGCTTTAGTGGGGTGTAGTGATAATCTCGCCTGTTCGCGCTACAGTTTGTCGGAAATACCTCGATGTTAGGAACCAAATGATCACTTCCGAGCTTTTCGGCACCGCGCCGTGCGGTACCCCCGTTCATCGTTACACCCTCAACGGGCCCGAGATCTGCGTTCGCATTATGGACTATGGCGCCACCGTACTGGGTATCGATGTGCCCGACATTCCCGGCAACGTGCGCGATGTGGTGCTGGGCTTCGATAAGCTCGAGGATTACTTTGACAACCCCGCCTGCTTTGGCGCAACCATCGGGCCTGTGGCCAACCGCACTGCAGGTGCCACGATCACCATCGCCGGCACGGACTGGCATATGCCGGCCAACGAAGGCGCCAACAACCTACACAGCGATCTTGAGCACGGCCTGCACAAGCGCGTATGGGACGTTGAGCTCGACGAGACTCACAACGCCGTGCGCATGACCACCTCGCTTAAGGATGGCGAGCTGGGCCTGCCCGGCAACCGAATCTTTACGGCTGTGTTTACCGTTACGCGCACCGGCGTCTTCCGCATCGAGTATGGTTGCGAGAGCGACCGCGCCACCTACGTGTCCATGACCAACCACACGTACTTTAACCTTGCCGGCCATAACGCCGGCATGGACTGCGAGCACTTCTTTGTTGCCAACGCTGCCCACTACCTGCCCATCAACGAGCAGAATATCCCCACCGGCGAGATCGCTCCGGTCGAGGGCACGCCGTTTGACTTCCGTGAGCTGCGCCCCGTCGCGCCTGGCATGGAGGCCGACGATCCCCAGATTAAGCAGGCACGCGGCTACGACCACTGCCTGTGCATCGATGGCTATCAGTACGGCCGTAATCTGCGCCGCGCCCTGCACGTCGAGGAGATGTGGACCGGTCGTGAGTTGGATTACTACACCACCGCCCCGGGCGTGCAGCTCTACACCGGCAACTGGCTGGGCGACGAGCACGCCAAGGACGATGCCAACTATGGCTGGGGCGCTGGCTTTGCCCTCGAGGCAGAGATGTACCCCGACACACCGCACCAGCCGCTGTTCCCGCAGGGCATTGTGGGCCCGGGTCACCCCTACAGCAATGTGATCGAATACCACTTTATGAGGCACTAAGCCCACAACGCAACATATCGCACAGCAGCGCCCGCCGGCACCACTGCCGACGGGCGTTTTTTCATCTTTTGGGCTCATTTTCGCTGTGGCTGTATGAGTGACATATCATAACTATGCCCATTTACTACGTTTAGCCCGGGATGCTCGACCATGCACCGGTTTTTGTTAAATTCGCGAGCCGTCTACCTGCGGTTTTGTTTTTCTCAAATTCGACATGCTCGGCGATAGCCGATCAAACGTAGTAAATGGGCATAGTTTTTGACAGGCGGCATCGAGCGCGTCCCTCGCAAGGGCAAAATGATCCGTTTTCCTCCGTCCCCAAGGGATCAGTTGAACAGATTGTTGATGGGGTCGGGGGCGGAACTGGGAAGATAGCGGATTTCTAGCTCTATGCCGAGCTTTTGCAACTCTTTAAAGGCGGCGGCATCTGCCTCGCCTACGGCAACGGCAGGCGTTACAGAGCGCTTGCCCTCCCCTGCTTGCATGTGACCGATACTGATCTTGGTAATGGGCACACCGCCCTTGACCAGCGCGAGCGCATCCGCGGGCGACGCCACCATGATGAGAATCCATTGGCGCGGCGTTGCGGTATGAATGATGTCGATGGTCCTTTGCACCGAGAAAAACCGCGTCCAAACGCCTTCTGGCGCCGCCACCCTCATCGGTGCCCACTTGCGCGAATCCGCCGCGATCTCATCATTGATGATTAGGACAAGGTTGGAACCCACGGCTTCGTTCCACAGCTCAACGTCTTGCCCGTACATGAAACGGTCGTCGATGCGTGTGAGAAGAATCTTGGGTTGTGCCATCGCTGCCCCATTCTTTTTGAGACCCGTAAGAGCAAGACATCGCGTCTCCAATATTAGTGCATTTAAAGTGAGAAAAGCCGTCAGAACCCTTGCGCGGATGTGCGATGTCCCGTATCATAGACAGCCGTTGACGCCTCAGTTGCGTCACCACATGGTCGCCAGCGTAGCTCAGTTGGTAGAGCACCGCTCTCGTAAAGCGGGGGTCACCGGTTCGAGCCCGGTCGCTGGCTCCATTGCACAAGATAGCCGCCTTCGGGCGGCTTTTCTGCACTTAGGCTTCAGGAAAATCTGGAATGAAGATACTTTCGGCCAAAGGATGGTTCTTTCTCCGTTCAAAATTTTTGAGAGTTGATTCCGGAGACGTATTTGCATAGCAGTAGACACAGCCGTGGAGACACGTGTTGTACATTCCGATGTCCTTGCTTTTAACGCACCCGCATTCTTCTCGCTGTCCCGGATCTTTTTTGATCGTGACGATCTTTTTCATTTCAACCCGATTTGCGTTGAACAGATCTAAGTGATCAAGCTCAAACGGAGTTCTGGCCGGAGCCTTTGTGAGATAGTCTGTGAGCTCGGGATTTTCGCCGAAAACTTTGAGCATCAGTTCAGCATCGATGCACTTGCTCGGAAGTATTCCGTGGTGAGACAGATCGAATTTTTCTGCGCAAGCGCAGATCTCCAAGTTCCATCCGCGCTCTTTCCAGTAAGCGCGAATCTTCGAAAGGTATCCGGTGAACTCTTCGATTTGTTCTGCTGACGGTTCAGCCTCACAGATAGAGGTTGAATCGTATTGAGAGGCAAAGTGCTCAGAGTACTTGAGTAGATTTCTCTGAACCTTTTTGTAGACCTTGATGTCGATGAAACTAAACACCAGTCGGTTAGTACAGCCTTTGAGTTTTTTGCTGATCTTGAAAATCCTCGTTGCGAGCTCTCTTGGCGTGAGCGTTTTAGTAAATAGCACTGGATCAAAACGCCAGACGATTCTTTCCGGACCGAGTAAGGAAGCGAGCTCCTTGAAGGTTTGAATCCTGCTTTCTAGTGACGGTACGTTCGGCTCAAGATTTTCCTGCTGATAGTCATTCAGAGTGAAATGAAAATAGTAATGAACACCGGCGGCATCAAGTTGCGGAAGATACGGAATCAAAGGCTTCGGATTCTTGGTCCAAAAAACGATGACTTTGGTTTTTTCAAAAGAAACAAAGACCGGTTTCTGGTTGAACGGATTGAACCACTTCACGTAGCCTCGGCCGCCGTTGAATCGTGTTGCGAACCACTTCGGAAAGTAAGCTGGGATGTCCGTTGAACGGCTGGCAGAGATGATGACCGGAGCGATTGCTTTCACTGTCGTGCCGTTATCTGTGAGGATTTCGACTTTTTCTGCGGGCATCTTAAGTGTGTTGTTCCGGCTTTTCAAACGAGTTCGATGAGTCAGACTACTTTACTTTTAAACCTCAAGTTCTTCAACACATCGACTTCGCCGCGGAAGACGAGCTCGCTTCAGAGCCTGACTATTCACACTTCATTCGAATGGCAAATTACAATGACCTCGTAATAACAAGAGGACACCATGACACCACTGATAGCCGCGAGACGATATTTTTGGGGAGCTTACAGCTTTTCCACGCTCGGACGATTTGTTCACGGTATGGCGTTGTCGTGGGTTGTGTGGACTCAAACGCATTCCCCGCTCTGGCTGAGCGCTATTGCTCTACTATCTGCGCTGCCTTCTTTGCCTTTGGCGCCGGTAGCGGGTTCCATGGCGGATCGTTTCCATCGCCACCATATTCTTTTAATTACACAGACAATTGGCTGTGTCATCGCGGCACTTACAGCGTTCCTGTCTTTTTTCGGCTACCTCAATCCGTACAACTTAGCTGTGCTGGCATTGATTTTCGGCATTGTGACTTCTATTGACGGTCCGTCTATGCACTCGATGCTGGTAGAGACCGGTGAGACGGTTTCTCAAGCTGTGGCTCGGCAGTCTTTAGTGATGAATGTGGCGCGATCGATTGCACCGATGGTGGCGGTTTTCATTATTGAAAGTTTTTCTGCTACCTGGTGTTTCGCGATGAATGCGATCTGCTTCATCCCGATGATCGCCGTGATGGCAGTTGTCAAAATACCGAACCGCACTACGAGTGAGCAGAGAGAAGAGAGTGTGGGCGTGACTTCTCGTCAGCTTTTCATGACTTATCCTATTCTCCGAGAAGTATTGCCGCAGGTGGCGTGCCTTTCTATCTTAGTGATGCCTGCCGTAGCTCTGCTGCCTGCGATTTCTCTGAAAGGCAGCGAATTGATGAGCTTCGGTTCTATGTCCTCAGGTTTAGGTTTCGGCGCGGTGGCTGCTGCTGTTTTGATGCAGAGAAACCGCCGCATTATTCATCATGTGACGACGGTTTGGACAGGCGGTTGGGTCACGTGTATTGCTTTTGCGGTTCTTCCTGCTCTGGAGACTGTGACTTCACAGTGGCTCTGTGCTCTGGTAGCCGGAGGCTCACTGACCTTTGCGCTTGCGGCGGCAAATAATCTTGTGCAGTGCAAGGCGCCGGATATCTACCGCGGGCGTTTCTCGGCGATGTATTTGGCGGTCATGCTCGGACTCGTGCCCGTCGGGCAGCTGATCTTAGGTTTTGCCTCCGAGCAGTTCACGGCTGTCGTCGCTGTGCGCGCCTGTGCCGTGATCGCCATGGTCCTGATGGTGCTGTTCGCGTTCCTCTTTTCGATATCTAAGGCAGAAGAAACGGTAGGCCCGGACTAATCGGTCCACCAGTCGTAGATATTCTCAAACAGTTTGGCTTTAACGTAGACGTTGCGGCCGCTCTTATATAAGAGGTCCTTGCTGATCCAGTCGGAGAAGATTCGGCTGACTGAAACACGAGTCAGGTTGACCACAGCTCCGTATTGTTCGTTGGTCAAATCCAGCGGAATTCGATTCCACACGGTATCCGAGATCGGAACTTCATAGTTGATCAGCAGAACTTTAAGGAAACGCCTTAGACGTTCGGCTGGTTCCAGTGTGAAGTTGGCGACCATTGCTTCCAGAGAACACTCTTGTTTCCGGGTGACGTGCGCGGCCTCCTTGGCGGCAAATTCGCTGTTGTTTTTCATTAAATCGGTTAGAACATGCGGCTGCATGATGAGCACCTCACAAGGCCCAATGGCTCGGGTAGTAACATTGACCCGATCTCCGGTGATGACGGATAAGTCGCACGCTGAACATCCGGGGATCAATAAGCTTAAAACA
>URUC01000023.1 GCA_900550965.1 uncultured Collinsella sp.
GACTACGAGCTGAAAAATACCCAGCGTAATGATCGTGAGCGGCAGCGAGATAACCGTCAGGAACGGCTTGACGAGCGAATCGACGATGTTCAGGAACAGTCCCACGAAGGCGAAACAGACCCAGGCCTCGGCAAAACCGAAGGGCTGGATGCCGGGGACGAGGA
The DNA here is from genome assembly GCA_900550965.1 of uncultured Collinsella sp. Taxonomy (GTDB): domain Bacteria; phylum Actinomycetota; class Coriobacteriia; order Coriobacteriales; family Coriobacteriaceae; genus Collinsella. The sequence goes on from URUC01000023.1 coordinate 165, forward strand.
ACGTGGCAATCGCGATGGCGATCGAGGTAAAGAGCCAGTTAAGCATAAAGCGCATGGTGTGAATCCTTTCTTGCGCAGGGTGCGTCGGTGTCGCGTGAAGCGGTTTGCTGCGGCGGCTTGGACGGCCGCTCGGGTGTGCCGCCTTGTTCGGCCGCCCATTGTCTCAGATATTCGTGGAGCTTACGTGCGCATTTGGTTTCAAAACGGCGTTCGTCCTGAAAAACGCGCCGCTGGCAGAGAGTCTTGTCGCTTTAGTTTGGTGGTGTGCTACACTGCTACGGGCAAAAGCCACAGGCGTTGCCCTATTGCATAGAACGGGCGAACGATGCCCGATGTCAGTATCAACTTCGATGCCTTATGGCGGGTTTGGCGGTGATCGATGAATATCGAGAACATGTTTGACAAGCCTGATGTCAAGCAGCTGGTCCACGCATTTAGTCTTTTGGATGACGAGAAGGATATCCAGGCGTTTTTGACCGATATCTGCACGCCGCGCGAGATCTGCGATCTTTCGCAACGTCTGCAGGTTGCGCGTTATCTGGATGAGGGCGAGCCTTATGTTGAGGTTCAGGCCCGCACCGGCGCTTCGTCCACTACGGTGAGCCGCGTGTCCAAGGCACTCAACGGCGAGTACGGCGGCTATCGCAAGATCCTCATCAAGCTGGAGGATGGCGAGTAGGCCAGCGGTAAAAACGAATTGCGCAGAACCGTCCCTTCGGGGGCGGTTTTTTGATCCTTTGGGGACGGAGGAAAACGGATCACTGGGTTAGACTGACCTCCTCGGTGATCCATTTTCCTCCGTCTCCAAGGGGTCAAATCTGTTGGCGTAGGGCAAATCTGTCCGCGCGGGCGGGTAGGATGGAAGCATTGAATATTGCGAACGGTTTGAGTGGAGGACCATGCCTGTTCGAATCTATACCACCAACGCCGGCGCGGATTTGAGCGATGCCGAGGCGGCGCTGCTTGCCGACCTTATTGCCCGCCACGGGCGTGCCGTGCTGCTGGCGCCAACGTTTGCCGAGCTCGACCTGTGCCGTCATGATGCGGCGGAAGCCGGCGTTTCGCTGGGTATTGACTACAAGACGCCTACATCGTGGCTTCGCTCGCTTTGGGAGCTTTTAGGCGACGGGCGCGGTTTCGTCGACAACCTGCAGCGCCAGATGCTGTTTTCGGACATGGTGTCGCGTCTCGACGACGCCGACCTGCAGCCGCTTTCGCGCAGCCAGGGCACGGTGCGTATGCTCGCGCGTATGGCTCGCGATGTGCTGCCGGGTGTGGCAGGGACAGGTGCCGAGCGTTGCTGCGACAACGTTTGCAAGCCCAAGCCCAGAAGCGACGCCGAGGCTCGCGTGTTTGAACTTTTGTGCGCCTATGCGCGCGGTTTGGACCGTCGAGATATGGTCGAGCCCTGCGAGGCGGCTGACATTATGGCCGGCGCTTTGGCTGACAACCTGCCGGGGTGCGCCCGCGCCGTTTGCGTGCGCGGCGTCACGTCATTTACGTATAGCCTGCTCGAGCTGCTGTCCGCCGTGGCAAACAACGGGGGAGAGGTTGTCGTGCTGCTCGCTTGCGAGCAAGCGGCGATGCGCGAGGACCTGGCTGCCGCCTTTGATGCCCGCGGCGTGCTGTTTGAGGTTGCACCGCTGGACGAGGATGCCGGCGCTCCCGCGATTGCTCCAAAGTCCGTCGTACGTCCTGCCTTTGTGGAAGTCGCCGGGCCCCATGCCCGTGCCCGTGTCTATGCGGACGTCATCGATAAGTTGGTGAAAGCGCACAAGGAGTCCAAGGACGATAAAGCTGCTGCAACACCCGTCGACCCCGTACGCGTGCTCGTTGTTTCTGCCCGGGCACCCCAGCTGTTCGGCGAGCTTGCCGCTCGTTTGGCGGCGCGCCACGTTGCTGCCGAGACGGCCGAGTTCACGGCGTTTTCCCAATCCATTGCGGGCAGGCAGTTCACGGCGCTCGCCAACCTGATCGAGCGTATGAAGGCCGCCGACGAAGGGGCAGCTTCTAAGACTGAGTGGTGGCCCGCTCCGGAGCTTACCGACTGGATTTACAGCCCGCTTTCGGGTGCCGACGCCGCCAGCGCGCGCACGTTCGACAAGAATATGCGACTGTCGCGCAGCAAGACCACTGCGGGCGTCAAGAGCCTGCTGCAGAGCGTGCAGGGCCAGGTGAGGGGCGCGCGTAAAGCGGCGAGCGACGAGAACTGGCTTAAGAACGCGCCGTGCGTGATCTCGGACGTGTTCCAGGCGCTGTGGCGCGACAAACCCGTGACGGCGCTCAAGGCCATGCTTGCCGTTGCCGAGGCACTGCCCGATCGCGCGCTTGGCGGTCTCGACGGTCAGGCCCGTCGCCAGGCGGAGGTGGCCCTGCTGCGCCACGCGATCGACATCCTTATGAACGATGCTCGCGCGCTCGACGTGTCGCAGGCCGCGACCGTGCCCGTGCTCGATGGCATTCGCACCAAGGTGGACAAGCGTAGCACCGCCTACGATTACGAGACCTACGAGGTTGACCGTGCGCCACGCGCCCAGGTTCGCTTTACTTCGCTTGCCGATGCGGCGGCCCTGCGCCCCGATAGCTGCGATGCCGTGCTGTTTGCCGATGTCGATCTGGACAGCTATCCGCTCTCACACGAAGAGGGGCCGCTGACCACGCTGACGGCGAGCCTCGGTCGCGAGGGCGTGACGCTTGAGCCTGCGGCCTTGCTGCGCGCGCGCTTTGGCCGCGCGATACAAGCGTCGCGTGGTCCGGTTACGCTCGCCCGTGTGACCCACGATCGTCAGGCGCGCGAGTGCTATCCGGCGGCCGTGTGGACCGAGTTGCGGGCGCATGCCGAGGCCGCTAACGATGCTAAGGCCGCTGACGCCGACAAGGCCGCTGACGACGCTAAGGCCGTTGGCGCCGACAAGGCGAAGTGCGTGGGTGAGGGCGATATCGTAAGGGACTTCGATCCCGCGGCAGGCGAAGGTCTTAGGCGCGAACGCGTGACCTGCGAAGCTCCTCAGCATCTGAGCGATGAAGCCATTCCGTATCTGGTCCTGCGCCGTCGCGATGGCGAGGGCGAGGATGCGCCGCTGGTGCCGCGCCTGACGTCTGCCTCGCAGATCGAGGCCTATTCGACCTGCCCGCTGTGCTGGTTCGTCTCGTATCGCGTCAAACCCCAGTCGATCGACGCCGGCTTTGGCAACATGGAGAAGGGCAACTTTGTCCATGACGTGCTGGAGCACTTGCATGCGCGTCTTCCGCAGGAGGGCATGGAGCGCGTGACGCCCATGAATCTGCCGCGCGCGCAGGAGCTGTTGCGCGAGGTCTTTGCCGAGACCCTGGCCGAGCATGCGGGCAAGCGCGGTACCGAAGGCCCGCTGGTGCCGCTCTCTTCAGTGGAGGAGCGCCAGGTGGCCGAGATCTTGCCGCAGCTGGAGGGCGTGCTTGCCTACGAGTCCGAGGCGCTCACCCCCTTTGCTCCGCGCTACCTGGAGTTTGCGTTCAACGAGCTCCAGGTCGAGTATGCCGGTTGGCCGCTCGGCGGGCGCATCGACCGCGTGGATGTGGATGCCGAGAATCGCGCCGTGGTAATCGACTACAAGCATCGTTCGGGTGTCGAGGAGTTTAAGCTCGCCGACCCCACGGTGCGCGACGAGGAATCGGGCGAGGCCCCCATCGACGACCCGCGCTGGCTGCCGCCCCATACTCAGACACTCATCTACGCGCAGGCCATGCGTCGGGCGCTGGGCCTAGATACCCGTGCTGCGCTCTATTTTTCGACCAAGGGCGGCAAGCCCGCGCTGCGCGGCGCGGCGAGTGCCGAGTTGCTCGAGGAAGAGCGCGGCGACGGTCGCATCCCAGGCCTTAAGAAGGGCTTTCCGGGCGAGGGCGGCAACATGGACTTCGATGCGCTGCTCGACCGCGTGGAGACCGGCATTGCCGAGCGCCTGCGCGAGCTCGAGGCGGGCGACGTCGCCGCTGTCGATCCGACGTCGGCGCAGGCCGCGCATGCGCGCTGCTCGTATAACCACGAAGGAACGTTTGTAAGGAGGGACGTGTAGACCATGGATCTTTCGACTTTGATGCCGCAACAGCTGCAGATCGTCAAAACGCTCGACCGTCCGCTGTTTGTCTCGGCGGGTGCCGGTTCGGGCAAGACCTTTACCCTCACGCGCCGCATCGTCTACGCGCTCTCGCCCGAATCCGGTCCGTTCGTTGAGCATCTGGACCAGGTGCTCGCCATTACCTTTACCAAAGACGCCGCGGCCGAGATCCGTGACCGTGTGCGCCGCGCGCTCATCGACGAGGGCATGGACGAGGAAGCCCTGACCGTCGACGATGCGTGGATCTCGACCATTCACGGCATGTGCTCGCGTATCTTGCGCGCACATGCGTTGGAGCTGGGCATCGATCCCGAGTTCACGGTGCTCACCGATACCGACGAGCTTATGGACCAGGCTGTTGAGCATGTGCTGGCCCGCGCGACGGCGCCCGATGCCGCCCCCGAGCTCGCCGCTTCGCTTAAAAGCCTCTACGCCTGGTATCCCATGGCAGGCGAGGGCGGCCTCTTTGGCGCCGGCACCACCATCAAGGGCCTGGTGCGTGAGCTGCTGGAGCTCTCGAGCCAGCTGCCGGGCGGTATGGACGACGTGTGCGTGGCGCGCGGCCAGGCCGATACCTCGGCACTCGCCGATGCCTATCGTGTGGCGCTGGGCGCAAGCAAGGCCGCGACCGAGAAAGCGCAGGTGGCACTCGATGCCATCGACGCGTTTGAGGCGAGCGGCAAAACCATGGAGGATGTGGCGCGACTCATGATGTCGTGCAGCATGCCTCGGGCGAGCAAGGCGTTTCCTAAGGAGCAGGTGGAGCTGCTCAAGGCCGAGGCCGCCGATGCATTTATCAATATCGTGCTTGCCTGCGGCGGTCCGGCGCTCGATGCGCTGGTGGGGCTTGCTCGTGCTGTGGAGGCGGAATACCGCGCGCTCAAGGCTGACCAGTCCGCGCTTGATAACAACGACCTGCTGCGCATGGCGTACGAGGCGCTGCGCGATTATCCCGCCATCCGAGCGGCCTATGAGGGTCGCTTTAAGATGGTCATGATCGATGAGTTCCAGGATACCGACCAGATGCAGGTCGATTTGATCCGTTACCTGACGGGCGCGGGGGAGCGCGCACTGTGCACCGTAGGCGATGCGCAGCAGTCGATCTACCGCTTCCGTGGTGCCGAGGTCGAGGTGTTCCGTCGCCAGGAGCGCAAGGTGGGTTCGACGACGGCGTCCGAGACGGTCGCCACGTCCGATGCCCCCGCCGGCGAGCTCGTCAAGCTTGTACGCAACTTCCGCAGCCACGACGAGGTGCTGCGCTATGTGGCGCGCGTCTTTGACGGCGACACCGGTGGTTTGATGCAGGGGTTCTTGGATCTTGAACCGAGCGACGAACGCGAGGACAAGCTCAAGGCGAAGACATCGCGCCGCCAGGCGATCTTCGTTGCCGGTGGCAGTACGCAGGAGCGAACGCAGGCGAAAGCTCGCGCGATTGCGGAGCGATTCCAAGCACTCGTTAAAGCGGGCCAGCCCCAGGGCAGCATGGTCCTGCTGCTGGGCCGCATGACCAACGCCGATGTCTATGCGCAGGCCTTCCGCGACCAGGGGCTCGACTGCGTGATCGCAGGCGGCTCGGTCTTTGCCCAGGCAGCTGAGGTGCAGACGGTGCGTGCCCTGGTCTGCGCACTCGCCAATCCGGCCGATACGGCGCAGGGCCTTATGCCACTGCTCGCCTCGCCGATGTTTGCGCTCGGCGCCCAGGAGTTCCTGGCGCTGGCGACCAAACTGGACGACCAGACGGGGGAGACCTCGCGCCGCAACATCGATGCGGGCATCATGAGCGATTCCGATGTGCCGGGTTTGCAAGACTTGCCGCTCGTGACGCGCGCCCGCGAGGTGCTGCGGTATGCGCTTCGTCGCGTGGGCCGCGATTCGTTCGCCGCCATCGCGCGCGATACTGTCAACGCCTCCGGCTGGTTTGTGCGTCTGGCACAGCGTGGTCCCGAGGGCAAGGCCATTGCCGCCAACGTGCTTAAGGCGCTCGATGCCGTGGCCGAGGCGGAGGCCGAGTTCGGTAACTCGCCGCGTTCCATTGCGCTTGCCTTCGACCGCTTCTTGGCGGGCAAGGAGGCCCCAGGTGCCCTCAACGAGGAGGGCGACGGCGCGGTGCGCATCATGACGGTGCATGCCTCCAAGGGCCTGGAGTATCCGGTCGTGGCGGTTGCGGAGTGCTTTGGCGTGCGTAAGTCCTCGGGTGCGGCTCAGATGGGGCGTGTCGAGGGCGGAGCGCAGGTCGTGGCGCTGCCGGCGCGCTTCGACGGCGTTAAACTCGCGGACGGCACGTTCGTAAAGGGCGATGACGTCAAAAAGCAGTTTGAGCATGCGTTTAAGGGTAAGGGCACGTCGCTATGGTTGCCGCCGGAGCTCATGGAGGATGTCTGCGCGACGGGTTCTCCCGCCGAGGCATTCGTTCGCCTGCGCAACCACGACCTGCAGCTTTCGCTCGAGGAGCGGGCTCGCTTGCTCTATGTCGCCATGACGCGAGCGCGCGAGCTGGTCATTCTGGCGATGGATGCCGGCGTGAGCCGCGGCAAGGTGACGGCGCCGACCTTCGATGTCGAGACGGATCTGACCTACGACGTGCTGCGCCGCATCCTGCCGACCGACAGCCTGGACATGCCGCAGCTCGATAGCGACCGTTTGGTGTTCGACAACTCCAAGCCGGGCGACTACGAGCTCATCTCGCTGGCGGACTTTACGTTTGGCGAGCAGACGTTTGAGGTCAACGCTTCGCTGGATGTCGAGGGCAGGCTTGTCCGCGGCGATGCGGAGCCGGAGGGTGCCGGTGCGGATGCCCACGCCGCTGTTCCCGGTCCTGCCGACCCCGAGCCCGATGCGTTTGAGCTCGTGTATCCCCAGGCGGTGGGCGTACGCATGGGCACCTGCCCGTATCCGGCGCGCGATTCGTACAGCTACTCGTCAATTGCCGCGGCGCTGCATGCCGAGTCCGAGGATCGAGCCGCCGAGGCGCATGTGCCCATGGACGAGGCTGGCGATGATGCGGAGTCGGATGGTTCCGAGATGACGGATGCAGGCGTGGCCGCCGTTGAGCCCGCCGGCAACCCCATGGCGCTGGGCTCGGCGTTCCATGCCGCCTGCCAGTGGCTGATCGAGATGGGTGCCGATGCGCTGCCCGCTGAGCGTGCCGATGCGCTGGCGCGCCTGTGGTGCCTGACGCCGGAGCAGCGCGAACGCTTCGACGTTGCCCTGGACCGCTGGCTCAAGTCGGCTGCTCGTGCCGACCTGCTCGCGTGGCCGTGCGTTCGCGCCGAGGTGCCGTTCTTCTCGCTGGGCTGCGAGGACGAGGACATCGCCCGCTACGGTGCATATGCCGAGGGCGCCATCGACGCTTTGGCGACGAACCCGGCGGATTCGTCATGCGCGCTGGTCATCGACTACAAGACGGGCGGGACGCCGGACGAGACGCCGGAACAGCTGCAGGAGAAGCACGCCCTGCAGGCGCGCGTCTACTCCGATGTGTTGCACAAGGCGGGCTTTGAGGCCGTGACCGTCAAGTTCGTCCGCGTGGAGCAAGTCGACCCCGCCAACCCCTGCGAGCCTCAAGTAGTCACCTACAGCCTCTAGCCACCTCAGGCTTTATGGTGCTATTTGGTTGGTTTTGCGGCCGTAAGGCCCTCAATCGTCCAAATGGCACCGCAACGCATGGGAGAGCTTGGGGCGGTACAATGGCCCGAACGGTTCAAACGAATAAGGGGCCATCATGCAGCTCACCAAAACGCTTAAGGTGACGCCGGAGGAGCTTTTTGACGCTCTGGCGGGGTCCATCATGCGGGATATCGAGAACGTCACGGGCAAACGTCCTAGCCGCAATAAGCTCAACGGCTATAAGTACGAGAAGCGCGCCCAGTCCGCAAAAGGCAAGACCAAGGGCACGGCGATCAAGGTTAAGATCAAGCACTTTGACTACCCGTGCCTCTATGAGGTCCGTTTTCAGTATGCGGCGGGCACCAATACCATGCGCTATGAGACTGCACCTGCTGGCGATGGTGCTTGCGAGCTCACCTATACCGAGGATTTTCAGGGTGCGGGTGGCAACACGTCTGGCATGCGCGGCAAGCTCGGCCTCTTCTTCTACGAGCGCAAGCTCAAGAGCCACGCCAACCAGACGATTGATCAAATCGTCAAATACATCGAGGGTGAGCGCCGCGTAAAGGCTAATCCCGCCTTCGCCGATGATACTGCCGAAAACGCTTCGGATGTATTCCATTGATACCCTGTGCAAAAGCTTTACCGCTCTTCACATCAACTGTGAACACTTCAGGCTTCGAGTCAGTAGCGAGCGGCCCGACAAAAGTAGTTGATGGAAGTGCCAAATGAATAAGAATGCCGCTACGCAACTGCACATCTATTCCGCCTTTTTCGTTCTCGCGGGATTTGTTTTAAATCGGGGAGTGTTTCTACTTTTCCTTGCGGAGAAAGGAATGCCTGTCACGGAAATCGCGCTTTATCAAGCCCTGTTTAACATTGCAACGGTCGTCCTCGAGCTGCCAACAGGGCTGATAGGCGATTTCTTTGGAAAGAAGTTTTCGATTCAAGTGGGCGTGCTGCTGCTTTTCTTCCATACGGCTGGCATGCTGTTGCTTTCAGGCCCCTTTCTTGTCGTGCTTTCCCTTGTTGAGGCACTCGCCTACTCCCTTCAATCGGGATCCGAACAAGCACTTTTATATGAAATTGCCCGGAATGCCGGTCAAGGAGAGCGCTTCCTCACCATCAATGCTCGGCTGCTTGCCGCACAATCAATCGCTACGGGAATGGCAATTGTGCTCGGATCTTTCATTGCCCAAGTATCTTGGAGCGCCCTCTACGTATGTGTCTCCGTTTTCTATCTCCTGCAGCTTTTCCTTCTGTATCCCATTGAGAGGACGGAAGCGACCCGTTCTGAAAGCTCTGAAAAGGGAAGGTTTGACGTAGCCAAGATCTTCAGACGCGAAACCTGGTGCATTGGAGAATCCGCTTTTGCGGTGTTGCTTCTTCTAATCGGCACAAGCATGCTCGATGGATTCTATGGGAGTTATTACAACTTGAATCAGTTGGTATTCGACGCATTTGATGCTCCCGTCTCCATAATAGGAATCTTTTTCGGTGCATCCTATGCAGTAAATGCGACGGCCTACATTGCAGCAGATTTCTTCTCATTGCGTTTCGGGAAAAGAAATACCATGCTCGGCTCGATGCTAATCGAGGCTGGCCTTTTCATGATTCTTCCGTGGTTCGCTTCAAATCCGCTGTGTTTGTTTGGCCTTAGCATGGTGCTTTGTTTTCTCCCAGAAGTGGTGTACATCACTTCGGAAAACTTAATCCAAGACGCTATAGCGGACGATCTCCGCGCGACGATCCTTTCCGTCGCGTCTCTGGTAAGGGCTCTCTTTTCTGCAGTGTTTTTCTCCATATTTGGACATGTGTTGGGGTTATATCCCATTCAGATAGCGCTCGGTATTATTGGTGCAATCGCGATAGCAATTACCGCCGTTGTTTCATAAAAATGGTTGGAATACAGGTCTCCAAGAATTGATATATCGATTGACGAGCTATCCGAAGCGTCGAGCCTTCTTGATGGACATGACTATTCGTCACAAATCATTCCGCGCATCGCCGGGGTTCCAGTAATACTCGATATATCTGGATGCCCTCATTCCCCTTTTTGAAGGTCCCAAAAAGACTGCCCGTGTGGGTTTGGCTAGGTTCGGGTGCTATCCGCGCCGTGCGGTAAAATCGTTCAGTCAGAACACGAACCCGCATCGGAGCTCATCACATGGCATTCGTCCATCTGCACAACCACACCGTTTTCTCCATGCTCGACGGCGCAACCCGTATCCAGGATATGGTCAATCGCGCCGTAGAGCTGGGCATGCCCGCCATCGCCATTACCGACCACGGCTACATGTATGGCGTGCCCGACCTGGCGCTGGCCTGCGACGCCGTCAACCACAACACGCCTGAGTACAAAACCTGGAGTCACGACAAGGCCTTTTTGGAAAAGGATCGCCGCGACGAGCTGGTGGAGCCCGATCCCGAGGAAAACCCGCGCGAGCATGCCCAGTATGTGAAGGACATGGCCATGTGGGACGAGAAGGGCAACATCGACGAGCTCAAGCCGCCTCTGGTCATCAAGCCCATCTTTGGCTGCGAGGTCTACTTTACGCCGGACGAGACCCTTGCTCGCGACCATAAGCCCGAGCTCTACCACATGATCCTTCTGGCCAAGGACCAGGAGGGCTACGTCAACCTGATGCAGACGGTCTCCGAGGCAGCCGTGCAGGGCTTTTACTACAAGCCCCGCGTGACGCTCGACAACCTGCGCCGCCACGCCAAGGGCATGATCTGCACCAGCGCCTGCATCGCGGGCATCATTCCCAAATACATCGACCGCGGTGACATGGAGGGCGCCATCAAGTGGGCCGAGACCTTCCGTGATACCTTCGAACCTGGCGACTTTTATATCGAGATCCAGGAACACGGCATCACCACCGACAACGGCCTGACCGATGAGCAGATGGACCGCACGCTCATCGACATCGCCAAGCAGGTAGGCGTCAAGGTCATCGCCACCAACGACTTCCACTACCTGCGCCGCGAGGACGCTCCCGTGCAGGACGTCATCATGTGCATTGGCATGAACGCCAAGGTCGACGACCCCAACCGCATGCGCATGACTGGCTCGGAGTTTTATATGAAGACCGAGGAGGAGATGCGGGCGATGTTCCCGTATTGCCCCGAGGCCTGCGACAACACGCTCGAGATCGCCGACAAGTGCTACGTCGAGCTGGACTGGGACTCCATCATCCTGCCGCGCTTCCCGTTGCTCGACCCCGGCGAGACGCACGAGAGTCAGTTCCGCCGCGAGTGCGAGAAGGGCCTGCGCCAGCACTACGGTGACGACTGGGCCACGCGCGAGATCGGTGGCGTCAACATCAAAGAGCGCTTTGAGTACGAATACAAAGTCATCTGCGACAAGGGCTTTGCCGCCTACTTTTTGATTGTTGCCGAGTACGTGCAATGGGCCAAGGACAACGGCATCGGCGTCGGCCCCGGCCGTGGCTCGGCTGCCGGCGCTATCGTCGCCTACGCCATGAACATCACCGCGTTCGATCCGCTCGAGAACGGCCTGATGTTCGAGAGGTTCCTGTCCCCGCAGCGTACCGAGATGCCCGATATCGATATGGACTTCGACGATGAGCGGCGCCTCGAGGTCGTGGAGCACGTTCGCCAGCTCTACGGCCCCGAGAAGGTCACCCACGTCATCACCTACTCGACCATTAAGGCCAAGCAGGCCATCAACGACGCCGCTCGCGTCCTGGACTACCCGGTCTACATGGGCCAGCGTCTGTCCAAGATGGTCTCGAGCGACCCCAAGGTCAAGCTCAAGCAGGTGCTCGAAAAGCAACCCGGCAAAGAGGACCTGTTTAACCCCGATTTTGCCGAGGCATATAAAAAGGACGACGACGCCCGCCGCATCATCGACACGGCGCTCTCAATCGAGGGCCTCACCCGTGGCGAGGGCGTGCACGCGTGCGCCGTTCTGATCTGCCGCGACCCCGTCAACGAGCACGTGCCCACCAAGCTCGACACCAAGGGCGGCGTCGAGATTACCCAGTACGAGGGCCATACCGTTGCCGACATGGGCCTGCTCAAGATGGACTTCTTGGGCCTGCGCACGCTGACTGTTATCTCCAAGGCCAAGGCAAACATCAAAAAGAACTTCGGCATCGACATCAAAGAGGAAGAGATTCCCTTTGACGACCCCGAGATCTTTAAGCTCATGGGTTCCGGCCACACCGCCGGCGTCTTCCAGGTCGAGTCCGCCGGCATGACGGCCACGATCAAGAACATGAAGCCCACCGAGTACAAGCACGTCGTGGCATTGATCGCTCTGTACCGCCCGGGCCCGCTGGGCGCCGGCATGGTCTCGTCTTACATCAACCGTATGAACGGCAAGGAGCCGGCGGTCTCCTACGACGACCGCCTGGACGACATCCTGGGTGAAACCTACGGCACCATGGTCTACCAGGAGCAGGTTATGCTCATCTCCGTCGAGATGTGCGGCTTCTCCAAGGGCGAATCGGACTCGCGTATCCGTAAGCCCGTGGCTAAGAAAAAGATCAAGCTGCTCACGTCGACGGTGCTTCACTGGGAGGATGGCTCGGACGAGACCACCTACGACCACTGGATGAACGGCGCTATCAAGAATAACTACACGCGCGAGGTCGCCCAGAAGATTTGGGACGATGTTCTCGAGTTCGCGTCCTACGCCTTCAACAAGTCGCACTCCGCCGGCTACGCCATCCTGGTTATGCAGACGGCGTGGCTCAAGGCGCACTATCCGCACGAGTACATGGCGGCCGTTCTGACGTCCTATACGGGCAAAACCGACAAGATCGTTCACTACGTCTCGGCGTGCCGTCACGACGGCATCCCCGTGCTGTCGCCAGATGTCAACGAGTCCGGTACCGAGTTCACGGCTACCAAGGAGGGCGTGCGCTTTGGTCTGGCCGGCATCCGCGGCGTGGGCACCGGCGTGGCGCAGGCGATTATCGCCGAGCGCGAGGCGGGCGGTCCGTTTAAGACGCTGCACGATTTTGTCGAGCGCGTGGACTCGAGCCAGGCCAACCGCCGCGTGATCGAATCGCTCATCAAGGCAGGCGCCTTCGACTCCACGGGGTATCCGCGTCGCCAGATGATGCACTTTGTGGACAAGAACAACCCCGAGAACATCATCGATGCCGCGGTAAAGCGCCAGAAGGATCGCGCGAGCGGCCAGACGTCGTTCTTCGATATGTTTGGCGACGTTGAGGGCTCGGGCTTTGAGGTGAGCGTGCCCGATCCGGATGGCCAGGAGTGGGACCGTCACCTTAAGCTGAGCCAGGAGAAGGAGGTTCTGGGCATCTATGTCTCGGACCACCCGCTGCGCCCGTTTGAATATGCACTAGCCAAGGCGCGCGACTTCTCGTTCTCGCAGATCGACACCGGCTACGAGGTGCAAAACCCCACGGGCGGTACCATCAACCAGGAGATTCCCGAGGGCAAGGCGCTGTGGTGGGCCGGTATGGTCTCGAGCGTGTCCAAGCGCGTGACCAAAAACGGCGACCCCATGGGCATCGTGCAGCTCGAGGACATGGAAGGCGAGGCCACGGTCGTGGTGTTCCCCAAGACCTATAAGGAGGCCGAGGGGTACCTGTACGGCGAGGTCGATCCCGAGACCGGTGCACAGCTGTCCGATGCGTTTGTGCGCATTAAGGGCAAGCTCGAGCGCTCGGACCGCGGTGATCAGATCATCGCGCAGGAGATTGTGCCGCTGGAGCTCAACGAGGAGAACAACAAGCCCAAGGTGTTTGAGGTCATGGTGCCCAACAGCCGCTTTAGCCAGGGCAATATGGCGCGCCTGGCCACGGTGCTCACCGCTAACCCGGGCGGCGACCGCGTGGAGATCTTTATCGAGCAGGTGGACGGGCGCGTGCTGCGTGCCGAGGTACCTGCCAAGGTCAACGCGCGTTCGATTCCGCTGCTGGCCGAGGCCAAGGCCATTGTGGGTAACCAGGGCCGCGTGACGGTGATCTAAGCTACCCCGGGTGAGATTGGAGGAAGTGATGGCGCAGGGGACGTTTGTGCAGGCGCTTCGCAAAGAGGCGGCACTGAGCGGCACCTTTATGAAGGGGCGTTCGCTCATGCTCAACGGCGCCGTGCTGTCGTTTGAGGACTCCGGCTCGCGCTTCTCCAAAAACGTGAACATCGAGGGCACGGTGCGTGGCTCGCGCGGCGACCTGTACAAGACACACGTGGCGCTCGATATGGACGAGCACGAGGTTATCGACTACGACTGCGATTGCCCGGCCGCCTTCCGCTATTCCGGCATGTGCAAGCACGCCGTCGCCACGGCGTTGGCGTATCTGGATGCCAGCGGCGCCGAGCCCGTCGAGGGTTTGCGCACGCCGGTCCGCACGTTTACGGTACCGCCCGCACAGTCCAAGCAGTCCACACGCCCCGCGCCCACCGCATCTGCGGTCAACCCCAACTTTCCCTTCCCGGCGCCCGTCCCCACGAGCCCGAGCCTTGTGGCGGCGCTTTCTGATCTTTCGGACGCGCGCATGGACGAGCTCGTGGCCATGCGTCGTAAGCTCGCCGGCACCATTGACCCCGATGCGCCCAAAGCGGTGTTGGAGCTCTCGCTGGTGCCGTACTACAATCCGCTGTTTGCCGATCGCTTTAACTGGGCGCTCGAGTTTCGCATTCGCTGCGGTTCGGTGTCCTACGTGGTTAAGGATATCGACGGCATGGCCGATGCCTATGTGCGTGGCGGTACGTTCTCCTATGGCAAGAAGCTGACGTTTGCCCATGTGCCCGAGGCTTTCGATGGCGTGTCGACAAAGCTGCTCGACTTTGTCGCAATGACGGTCGCCTATCTGAGCGACATTACGAGTTCGCGCTCGGCATCGTACGACTTTGCCCGCAGCGGCTTTGTCGCCGAGCGTCAGTTACCGGTATCCGAGCATTCCATCGTGTCCGTGCTGGACCTGCTGTGCGGCAGGACCATGTCCTTTGAGCCTGCTTGGTCACGGGGGACGACGACGCATCGCTCCTACGAGGTGGCCGTCGAGCCGTCGCCGCAGGGGGAGGGTGAAGTCCCAGCTAAGCGCCCGCCGCTCCTTGCCGCCAAGATTGCACCGGCGGCGGGAGGCAGCTACGACTTGCGCCTTCCGGCCGATACGTATTGCTTTGTTGCGGGCGACGCAGCCTATCTGGTCGATACGCGCCGTGCGCGCCGTACCGACACAGCGTTTGCCCAACATGCGGCGCCGTTCCTATCGCACTTGTTGCCCTGCCGCACGCCGGTCCATATCGCGGCCGACCAGGTGGGCGAGTTCTGCCGCATGGCGCTGCCCGTCTTGCGCGGCTACACCGACCTGACCGCTCCCGCCGCGCTCGACGCCGTGGCGCCCGAGCCGAGTTTTGCCATGGCGATTGGCGTCGACGATGGTTTTGTGACCTGCAAAATTACGGTGACCTACGGCGATTGGTCGGCAGATCTCTTTAGTCTTGGTGCTCCGGGCAGTCCCTTCGAAGAACAGCGCCCCGGCGTTCCGCCCCGCGATACGCTGGCGGAGTTTCGCGTTATGGACACGGCTGCCATGTACTTCGATTTCCAAGAGGGCGGCCTGGCGTTTGAGGAGCGCGATGATGAGAGCTTGTTCTGCCTGCTGACCGAGGGTCTGTCCGCCCTGTCCGAGCTGGGTGAGGTCATGCTCAGCGACCGTCTGCGCCAGATTTCGGTGCGTCCCGCGCCCAAACTCTCGGTTCGTGCGACCGTCAAGAGCAATCTGCTCGATGTCGAGCTGGGCGCGAGTGGGCTTTCGGCGGCAGATCTTGCCATCTATCTGGACTCGTACAAGCGCCACCAGACGTTTGCGCGCCTGACGTCCGGCGACATCGTGCGCTTGGATGAGGGAGCGCGCGCCGCGTTTGGCCTTGCCGAAGATCTGGGTGTCGATGCCGTCGACCTGCTCGACGGTGTGTCGCTTCCCGCATCGAGTACCCTGTTCGTCGACAGCATGCTCGCGCGCACGCCGGCGCTCGAGGCCGATCGCGACGCCGCGTTCCGCCGCACCGTCGAGCGCCTGGACACGCTCGGCAAGATGGACTTTACGGTACCCGCCTCGCTCAAGGCCACGCTGCGTGGCTACCAGGTCGACGGATACCAGTGGCTCGGCTCGCTCGAACACCTGGGCCTTGGCGGCATCTTGGCCGACGACATGGGCCTGGGCAAAACGCTCCAGATGATCGCGCATATCCTGGCGCGCGTGGAGGCGGGGGACACCAAGCCCACGCTCGTGGTATGCCCGGCCTCACTCGTGTACAACTGGACCGCCGAGCTGGAGCGCTTTGCCCCGTCGCTCGATGTGTGCGCCATTGTGGGCGCCAAGGCTCAACGCCGCGTGCAGATCGCCGGCGTGGCCGAGCATAGCGTGGTCGTGACGTCGTATGACCTTATGCGCCGCGATATCGACGAGTACGTCGAGCAGGATTTTGCCCGCGTGGTGCTCGATGAGGCACAGTACATTAAAAATCCGCTCACGCAGGTGGCGCGCGCCGCCAAGCGCCTGCCTGCCGGCGTGCGCTTTGCCCTGACGGGCACGCCCATCGAAAACCGCCTGTCCGAGCTCTGGAGCATCTTCGACTTTTTGATGCCGGGCCTTTTGGGGACGCGCGAGTCGTTTGCCAAGCGCTTTGAGAGCCCCGTCGAGCATGCCGAGGGCGATAGCGCCGCTCGCCTGCAGGCGCTCGTGTCGCCGTTTGTGCTGCGCCGTGTTAAGGAAGACGTGGTGGCCGACCTGCCCGAGAAGATCGAAGACACCGTCATGGCACAGCTTACCGGCGAGCAACGCAAGCTCTACCTGGCCAACCAGGACCGCATCGCCCAGCAGGTGCAGCACCGCGAGGCTGGGGAGTTTAAGAAAGACAAGCTCAAGGTGCTCGCCGAGCTCACCAAGCTGCGCCAGATCTGCTGCGACCCGCGTCTACACTACGAGGATTACAAGGCGGGGAGCGCCAAGCTCGATACGTGTATGGAGCTCGTGCACGGCGCACTCGACGGCGGGCATCGCATCCTGTTGTTCAGCCAGTTTACGGGTATGCTCGATATCATCGGTAAGCGCTTGGCCAAGGAGGACATCGCCTTCCTTAAGCTCACGGGCGCTTCGTCTAAGGAGAGCCGCGCCAAGATGGTCGCGCAGTTCCAAGCGGGCGAGGTTCCGGTCTTTTTGATTTCGCTCAAGGCGGGCGGCGTGGGCCTTAACCTGACGGCGGCCGACGTGGTCATCCACTACGACCCGTGGTGGAACGTGGCAGCGCAGGACCAGGCGACCGACCGCGCGCACCGTATTGGCCAGCAACATACCGTGACCGTGTACAAGCTCATCGCCAAGGACACGATCGAGGAGCGCATTATGCAGATGCAGGAGTCCAAGCGCGACCTGGTCAACAGCGTGCTCGGCGGCGACGGCATCTCGTCGGCGCTGTTTACCCGCGAAGATGTTCTGGCGCTGCTGGGCGGCGACGGGCGCTAACCCGCTCGGGTGGGGCCGCCAGGGCGGATAGCGCACGCTGCCCCATCGTCCCCGCCCGTTATGTGTTCATTTGCAATGCCGTGGATGGTTTGTCTGCCTTTGGGCATAAGAACCATCAAGAACATTGGCACGTCAGCAAAGGAGAACATCATGGCGAAATTCTTTAAGGACCCCGACGGTAAGCTCATTGCCGCCCTTGGCAACGACGTTGCAACCCCTGCCGGTTGCACGGAACTGACCGCAAACACTGAGGACGCGGCGCACGAGAAGCACGTGCCTGTTGTCGAGACCGAGCGCGACGGTCACGTGATTCGCGCACGCGTTGGCTCGGTCGAGCACCCCAGCCTGCCCGAGCACTATATTGAGTGGATCGCCCTTGAGGCCGAGGGCCGCTTAGAGGTCCATTACCTTGAGCCCGGCATGAAGCCCGCGACGTTTTTTGCCGGCGGTTCCAAGACCGGTACCGTCTATGCCTACTGCAACCTGCACGGGCTGTGGTCCGCGACGTTCTAGGAGCGCGCCCCCGCTCGGGGTATCATAGCTAGCATATGCACATGCGAGCGCCGACTGCATCATGCGGCCGGCGCTTTTACTACGATTTCGATGGTTTACGATGGAAAGGGCTGAGCCATGAAGCTCGCGCTTGCACAGATCGATATGCGCCTGGGTGATATTGAGGGCATTTGCGGCCGCATCGAGGACCAGGCTCGTCTGGCCCACGAGCGCGGGGCGCGCGTGCTGTGCGTTCCGGCTCCGCTCTTTATGGGCGCCATGCCCGGTGGCCTGGTGGGCGCTGCCGACTTTGAGCACGACATGCTTGCCGGCTTGACTGGTGTCGCCGAGCGCATCCAGGAGCTTGACATGATCTGCATCGTGCCCGCGGCGGTTTCGTTTGAGGGTCAGCCGCTGCTCGACTACATGATGCTCAAGGACGGTCATGTGGTGCCGGCGCGTTCGAGCATTGCCCTGCAGCGTGGCGAGAACAACGACACGCGTTGGGCGCCGCCGGTGTTCGACGTGGACGGCGTGCGCATCGCCGTGATTTTTGACTTGGACCGCGAACTCGAGATGTTGCCGACCGGTGTTGACCTCATTGCGTATTTCCAATTCAATGCGTTTGACATGACCGACCGCGAGACTGCCGCCATTGCCGCCGTTCGCAGCGGCGCCTACCGCAAGATCGCATCCAAGCGCAGCGTGTGGTTTGCCTGTATGGCGCCGGTCGGTGCCTATGACGAGTCGGTGTATACCGGCGGTTCGTTTGTGCTCGACGACTGCGGTCGCGTGGTGGCCCAAGCGCCGTGTTTTGAGGAGAGCCTGCTGGTTCAGGAGATTCAGCGCGGCGTGATGCTCGATGCCCTGGAAGATCACGAACTGCCCGAGTTCCGTTCCGAGGAGTGGCTGTGGCAGGCGCTGGTGCTCGCCGTGCGCGACAACGCCCGAGCCCACGGTGCGTCGCGTGCTGTGGTGGCACTCGAGGGCGACTTGCCGTCGTCCCTGCTGGCGGCGCTGGCCGTCGACGCTCTGGGCCCGCGTAATGTGATTGGCCTGGTGCTGGGGCGTAACCGTATCTTTACGCCGGCGCAGGAAGAGGCCGAGGCTGCCCGCTGTGCCGCCGTCCGCGCCATCGCTGAGCGTCTGCACATTCGCATCGTCGAGCGCGATGCGCCGGATGCGGCGCGTGTGCTCGATCGCGACGTGTCGGCGGGCGATGCCGAGCGTCTGCGCTCGCGTACGCTGGGCCTCATGCTGGAGGACACGGCGCTCGAGTTGGGTGCGATGGCGCTGAGCCCGCTGTCCAAAACCGAGTACGCGCTGGCGGCGCCGGCGCTTTGCGGCGGCTACCAGGGCGATTATGCGCCCTTTGGCGATGTGTACCTGTCGACGCTTGAGTTTGTGGCGCGCGTGCGCAACCGCACGTCTGCCGTGGTGCCCCAAGAGCTCGTGACGCTCAACGCGGTGGAAGATTGTATGGAGCGAGTGCTGGCGCAGGCGCTCTCGACGCTCGACGGTCCGGTCGATATGCTCGACCGCGCGGCACAGCTGCTCGGCGGGCTTGAGCCGGGTGAGGTCGATGGTGCGCTCGAGTCGCACGTGGACCGCAATCGATCTTTCGACGACATCCCGATGGCCGCTGGCAAGCCTGAGGCCTGCTCGCTGCTGCTGATGCTCGTGCGTCAGGGCGAGGCCGCCCGCCGCATGCTGCCGACGGTGCCGATCGTCTCTGCCCGTTCGTTTGCCGAGCGCGCCTGGCCGTACATGCTTGCGTGGTCCGATCTGGGGCTCAACGGCAAGGAGCGCATGACGGTTGATTCGCTGGCGCGCGCCGAGGTGCGTCGCTTTGCCGACGACGATACGAGTGACCGTATGCGCGGTGAGATGATGGGCATTTTGGGTGAGCTGCTGGGTATTTCGCCCGAGCAGATGGAGGAGCTGCGCTCCGAGGACGGCCAGCGCCGCCTGCACGAGGGCATGAAGAAGTTTGAGGGCGAGGTCCAGGACGCCATCGATAAGATGATGGGCGGCCAGGGTGGCCCGCAGGGTGGACCCCAGGGCACGCCGATGCCGCATCCGCCGGTGGATCCGAGGCAGTTCCCGTTCTTTAGCCAGAACTAAAAAGCTTACGCGGTTTTGCCAAACCGCGTAACGAGTTGACGCTGCGCGCCCGCCAGAGCGGCAATCTGCCTTTCAATCGTCGGGCATGACCACCAGGTCAATGCCCTCCTCTTTCAAGGCACCTTGCTCGCTCTGGCGGGCGCTCGCTTGCGTATGCTCAACCTACAATTCGATCTCGGCTGACTTATAGGGCTAGCATTGTGTTATTCTAGAACAGACGTTCGTGAATGATGCGCGGGGCCTTGTCTTGCGCTGCGCTTGTGGCGAGGGGAGGTTGGCTTGGTTATCTTGGGCATTGACCCCGGTTTGGCCCATACGGGTTGGGGGATTATCGAGGAGCGGCGTGGCGAGGTTCGCTGCCGTGCCTACGGTTGTATCGAGACCAGCGCGGGTAGTCCGCTCGCGGTGCGCCTGTCGCATATCGCCCGCGACCTCAAGGGTGTCGTGGAGCGTTATCGACCCGATACCGCTGCTATCGAGAGCATCTACTTTGGCGTCAACGTTCGCTCGGCCATCCCTACGGCGCATGCCCGCGGCGCTGCGCTTGTGGCACTTTCGGAGTGCGCGCTCGAGATTGGCGAGTACACGCCCATGCAGATTAAACAGGCTGTGGTGGGTACCGGCGCCGCAGATAAGCGGCAGGTCGCCTACATGGTACGCACGCTAACACAGCTCGATCACGACCCGCATCCCGACCATGCCGCCGATGCCCTGGCCTGCGCCATCTGCCACGTAAACCTCAGCCGCACCCGGGCGCTTACCGGCGGCGAGTTCTATCAACAGAGAGGAACCGGATACTGATGATTTCCCAGCTCCACGGAACGCTTGTCGAGGCCACGATGAGCTCTGCTGTCGTTGATGTGTCGGGCGTTGGCTTTGAGCTCGGCATCTCGGGCAGCACTGCGGCCACGTTGCCGACGCCCGGCGGCGAGGTCCGCCTCTACACGCGTATGCAGGTGCGCGAGGACGCCATGACACTTTTCGGTTTTTCCTCAAAGGATGAGCGCACGATGTTCGACCGGCTCGTGTCCGTGTCGGGCGTCGGTCCGCGCTTGGCGCTCGCCGTGCTTTCCACCTATACCGTGGGGCAGCTGTATTCACTGGTGATGGCCGAGGACGACAAGGGTATGGCCAAGGTACCCGGTGTGGGCAAAAAGACAGCTCAGCGCCTGATCCTGGAACTCAAGAGCACCTTTGCCAAGGACAAGGGCTTTGTGCCGGTCGACGTGATCCCGGGGCAGGTTGCGATGCCGGTCCCCGCTGCCGCTCCCTCGGCCATCGATGACGCCCGTGCGGCGCTCCTCTCCATGGGCTTTAGCCCGCAGGAGACCGATGTTGCCCTGAGCGGGTATGATGGGCAGAATATGCGTGTCGAGGATCTGCTCGGCGCGGCGCTTAAGCGACTCGGAATGGATGCGTGATGTGGGAAGCCGATGACTCTCAGGACCTGTGGGCGACGCCTGGCAACTCGCCGGCGGCATCCATGGCGCACGGTGAACGCATGGTAGGCTCGGAGCTGACGGCCGAGGACCTCGATGTCGATCGCACTTTGCGCCCCCAGCGCCTGGACGATTACTGCGGCCAGGAGCATATCAAGCAGAGCCTGCGCGTGTTGATCGAAGCGGCGCAGAGCCGTGGCGAGACGCTCGACCACGTGATCTTCTCGGGCCCTCCGGGTCTGGGCAAGACCACGCTGGCTACGGTTATCGCCAACGAGCTGGGCGCTCAGATCAAGACCACGAGTGGCCCTGCCATCGCGCGCACCGGCGACCTGGCAGCCATTCTTACTAACTTGCAGCCGGGTGACGTGCTGTTTATCGACGAGATCCACCGCCTCAACCGCTCGGTCGAGGAGGTCCTGTACCCCGCGATGGAGGACTTTGCCCTCGATATCGTGATCGGTAAAGGCCCGGCCGCACGATCGATTCGCCTGGATATCCCCAAGTTTACGCTGGTGGCGGCAACGACCCGCTCGGGTATGCTGACTGGCCCGCTGCGCGACCGCTTTGGTATTTCATATCGCTTGGATTACTACACGGTCGAAGAGCTCGCGCAGATTGTGACACGCTCGGCGTCCATCCTGGGTGTGACAATAGACCATCCGAGCGCGCTCGAGATCGGCTCACGCTCGCGTGGCACGCCGCGCTTGGCTAACCGTTTGCTCAAGCGCGTGCGCGACTATGCGCAGGTGCGTGGCAACGGTCCCATTGAGCTTGATATTTGCCGTCAGGCGCTCGAGTTCTTCGAGATCGATGAGCTTGGTCTGGACTGGATGGATATTCGCATTTTGGAGACACTCGCTAAGACGTTCTCCGGACGTGCCGTGGGCCTGACAACGCTTGCCAGCGCGGTGGGCGAGGACCCGGGAACGCTCGAGGATGTCTATGAGCCCTATCTGCTGCAGTGCGGCTTGATGATTCGCACGCCCCAGGGCCGCCAGGCAACGCTTCGCACCTTTGAGCACTTGGGGATTGAACCTACCATTTAGGGCGCTTTGTTTTGGCGGGCTGTTAAGCTATCGCTGAGCATTGGATAAACATATCGCCATTCATCGGTTACGGGTGTTTTACTATTACGCGCCCGTGCTATGCTGAATTGGTCTTTTTCTCATTCGGTAACGAAAGGACCGCCCATGCCTACTGACATCGAAATCGCACGTTCTGTCACGCCGCTGCCTATTACCGAGGTGGCCAAGAACGCCGGCGTCGACGTTAAGCACCTGATTCCGTACGGCTTCGACAAGGCTAAGGTCGACTATTCACTGCTCAACGAGCCGACTGACCACCAGGCCAAGCTCGTCCTCGTGACTGCTATCAACCCAACGCCTGCGGGCGAGGGTAAGACCACCACGACCATCGGTCTGGCCGATGGCCTGCGCCGTCGCGGCGTCAAGAGTGCCGTGGCCCTGCGCGAGCCTTCGCTCGGTCCCGTCTTTGGCGTTAAGGGCGGTGCTGCCGGCGGCGGCTGGGCCCAGGTCATCCCCATGGAGGACATCAACCTGCACTTTACCGGCGACTTCCATGCTATCGGTGCCGCCAACAACCTGCTGGCCGCCATGCTTGATAACCACATCCAGCAGGGCAATCAGCTCGGCATTGACGTTAAGCGCATCACTTGGAAGCGCGTCGTCGATATGAACGACCGCCAGCTGCGTCATGTCATCGACGGCATTGGCGGTAAGGCCCAGGGCGTGCCGCGCGAGGACGGCTTCGATATCACCGTCGCCTCCGAGGTCATGGCAATCCTGTGCCTGTCTACGAGCATTAACGACCTCAAGGAGCGCTTGGGCGAGATTGTCGTCGGCTATAGCTTTGCCGGCGAGCCCGTCCGTGCCCGCGACCTTAAGGCCCAGGGTGCCATGGCCGCGTTGCTTAAGGACGCGCTCAAGCCCAACCTGGTGCAAACGCTCGAGGGTACGCCCGCGTTTGTCCACGGCGGTCCCTTCGCCAACATTGCCCACGGCTGCAACTCTATCATGGCTACGCGTATGGCGATGCGCTTTGGCGATGTCGCTATTACCGAGGCCGGCTTCGGTGCCGATCTGGGTGCCGAGAAGTTCCTCGACATTAAGTGCCGCATGACGGGCGTTCGCCCCAGCGCCGTCGTGATTGTCGCTACCGCCCGCGCGCTTAAGTACAACGGCGGCGTTGCCAAGGCCGACCTCAACGAGGAGAACCTCGAGGCTCTCAAGGCCGGTATGCCCAATCTGCTGCGTCACGTCGACAACATCCAGAACGTTTATGGTCTGCCCTGCGTAGTCGCCATCAACCGCTTCCCGACGGACACCGAGGCCGAGCTTGCTCTCATCGAGTCCGAGTGCCAGAAGCTCGGCGTCAACGTTAAGCTTTCCGAGGTCTGGGCCAAGGGCGGCGAGGGCGCGCTCGAGCTGGCCGATGAGGTCATGCGTCTGATTGAGCAACCGAGCGAGCTCAAGTTTGCCTATGAGGACGGCGCCGATGTGGCCGACGCTCTCGAGGCCATTGCCACCAAGGTCTACCGCGCCGATGGCGTTGACTTTACGCCGGCCGCCAAGCGCCAGCTCGTCGAGCTGCGCGAGAACGGCTTTGGTAACCTGCCGGTGTGCGTCGCCAAGACGCAGTACAGCTTTAGCGACAACGCCAAGGCTCTGGGCGCTCCCGAGAACTTCCGCATCACCGTGCGCGAGCTCAAGGTTTCCGCCGGCGCCCACTTTGTGGTCGCGTTGACTGGCAGCGTTCTGACCATGCCGGGCCTGCCCAAGGTGCCCGCGGCCGAAAACATCGACGTCGATAACGACGGCAACATCACTGGCCTGTTCTAGGCCTGTTGCCCCTAGCTACCTGCCCGCCCCGCCGTGCCCCCAAGGCCCGGCGGGGCTTTTGTTTCTGGCCGCGCTTGTCTTGTAGATACCGACGGGCTCTGCCCATCATAGGCTTTTGCGCGGGTAGAATGCATGGATAACGTGATGCTCACGCGCGACGGAAAGGAATCGTTGCATGGATCAGGACAAGACAACCGTGATGGGCGGCTACGGTTCCGCGCAGGCTGGCGATAGCGCCGATGCGACCCGCGTTGTTCCCAACCGCGGTTATACCGACCCCGCCGCGACGCAGCCTTCTGCCGAGCCCACCCGGGTTATGGGCTATGGCGACACGGCGCAGGATTCTTATGCTGCATCTTCGCAAGGCCCCTATGGCAACGCAGCTCCGGACCCGTTTGATTATGCGCCGCAGGATTCTTATGCCGCCTCGACACCGAATCCCTATGATGACCTGCCGCAGAATCCCATTCCGCAGCCTCAGCAGACGACGTATATGCCTCGCACGGCGCAGCCTCGCTACGAGTCGCGCGAGCCGTATCGCGAGTACCCCAAGTCGATTCCGCAATATGGCGAGGACGAGGAGAAGAAGCCGTCGCGTTCGTCGAGCGTGATCAAGAAGATCCTCATCGTGCTGGCGATCTTCTTTGCGCTGTCGGTTGTGTTTGCCATCGTGTCGGGCATGCTCAACAAGCGAGGGAGTTCAACGGCCGATACCACTGCCGAGCAAACCGAGTCCGCCTCGTCTAGCACCGTCGATCTGAGCGATATCCCGGGGCAGTACTGGTCCAACGCCAAAAAGCTTCTCAAGTCGCGCGGCGCCGATCTTTCGAATGCCGTGGTCCTGACTGATGATGGCTCAACGCCCGTCGTCGATGCCAACTGGATCGTTACTTCTGCTTACTATAACGACAGCGGCAACCTCGAAATTCAGCTCACGCACAAGAACAGCTCGGGCAACTCGTCCGACGGCCAAAGCGGTACCGACGGCTCGAGCTCCGATACGCTGGAGGACTTGAGCAACAAGGCACAGGAGCTTGGGGATAAGGCCCAAGAACTGGGTGATACGGCTCAGAACCTGGGCGACACCGCTCAGAACTTGGGCGACATGGCGACGGATGCCTGGAACGCCCTACAAAACGGCATCTCGGGCGCGCAGGGAAACTAGCTGGTAAGTGGGCTACAGCTGCTCGGCCGGACGCTCGGGCGAGCTAAAGCCCGAGTCAAACGTAACGACGCATGAGGCATTGGGTCGGCGCTCGTGCACGATGCGCGTGACGAGCTCCAGCAGCTCCTCGTCGGATATGTCAAAGCCGTCGGGGCGCACCAGGTCAAACGAAACGAACCCGTCGTGCTCGTGCAGGTCGTGGATGGAGAGCGCGGGGTCGATCTGCATAACGCCGCGCTTGACCCAGCCGCGTAGGTCGTCGCCGGTGGTGGCGATGGGGTCGCAGTGCAGCGTGATGCCAATGCCCATCTGGCGCTTGATGTCGTGCTCGATGGTGTCCAGGATCTCGTGGTGCTCAAATGCGTCGCCCTCGCCGGGCATCTCCACGTGAGCGCTGGCAAACTGACGACCGGGGCCGTAGTCGTGCACCATCAGGTCGTGTGTGCCCAAGACCTGCGGATAGGACATGATCTTGTCGCGGGTTGCCTGGACGAGCTTGGGGCCGGGCGCTTGCCCCAGCAACGGGCTGATGGCGTCGCGCACTAGGCCCATGCCGCTGATGCAGATGAAGATGCCCACACCCAGGCCTGCCCAGCCATCGAGGTCAAAGCCGGTCGTCTGCGAAATAAGCGCCGCCACCAAGACCGAGCCCGAGGTGATGACGTCGTTTTTGGAGTCCTGTGCTGTGGCAATGAGTGTTTCGGAATCGATACGGTTGCCCAGCGCGCGGTTGAATGCGGCCATCCAGAGCTTAACGAGCATGGATGTAGCCAGCGCCGCAAGGGAAACGAGCGTGTAAGCGGTGGGGGAAGGCTTGATGATCTTAGTGACCGACTCGAGGATCAGGTTGATGCCGACGGCGCAAACCAGGACGGCGACAAACAAGCCGGCTAGGTACTCGTAGCGGCCGTGGCCATAGGGGTGGCCTTCGTCTGCAGGGCGGCTGGCAAGGCGGAACCCGAGCAGGCTCACGATGTTGCTCGAGGCATCGGAGAGGTTGTTGAAAGCGTCGGCGATGAGGGAGACGGAGCCGGCGAGCAGGCCTGCGATGCCCTTGGCCAGGCACAGGGTGATGTTGAGGCCAATGCAGACGAGGCTTGCGGCGAAGCCCGCGTTGGTGCGGCAGG
>URUC01000024.1 GCA_900550965.1 uncultured Collinsella sp.
GCTTGCGAGCACAGTAAGTCTACGGCGCAGCTCGAGCTCGACGTTTGATGGTTTTTGAGGCTCTCGACTGCCGCCGGTGACGCTGGAGAAGAACGTATCGAAGAGGCCCATAGCTATGCCTGCTTGCCTGCGTCGGCCGGGAAGGTTATGCCGGCCTGCTGACGCACGGCATCCATGATGCGCAGTGAGACGAGTGTGGCATCGCGGTAGTGGCCAAGCTCGTGGCGTCCCGCCGGGGTCTCCCAAATCTCTTCCTTAACGTTATCGATGCCGCCGATGGCGGTGATAAAGTCTGTAAGTTCGTATTCCATAGTGTTGCTCGATTTGGGCAGGTCGAGCACGCGGCCGTTGTCTCCCTGTTCGCGCGGTGCCTCGGTCGCCGAGCCGCGTACGACGTCGCCGCGATAGTCGATGCGGACGTTGCGGGGCGTGGACAGATGGTCGATCTGGATAGTGCCACGCTCGCCTTCGATCTGCGAGGGCAGCAGGTCATTCGTAATTTTGGAGTGCGCGAGCTCGACGGAGATACGCCCTCCGCCATAGCTGGCGAGAATGGAGCCGCAACCGTCGATGGGGCCATGGGTGAGCTCTTGCGTTGAGGGGTCGAGCAGCGTGGCCATGCTGGTGAGACCGGAGGGCATGCCGAAGATCTCGACCATGGGCTCGACGGTGTAGACGCCGATGTCCATGAGGGAGCCCGAGGCCATGTGGCAGTCGAAGATATTGGTGGCGCGTCCCGCGAGAATCTCGTTGTAGCGCGAGGAATACTTGCCAAAGCGCAATGAGGCGCGGCGGATGGGCGCAATCTCGCCCAGGGCGTCCTCGACGCCGTGGAAAGCAGGGTCATGGAGCGGGCGCATGGCCTCGAGGGCTACGACGCCCGCCGCCTCGGCTGCGCGAAAGACCTCGAGCGCTTGCGCCTCGGTGGCGCAGAAGGGCTTTTCGACGATAACGTGCTTACCGCCGGCGATGCAGGCGAGCGCCTGCTCGTGATGGAGCGCGTTGGGGCTGCCGATGTAGACGGCGTCGACGTCGGCAGCGGACGCAAGCTCGTCAAGCGCGGTGAAGTTACGCTCGCCGCCGTGCTTAGCGGTGAAGGTGGCGCCGCGATCTGCATCGCGCGAGAGCGTGCCTACGAATGTAGCCTGGTCGTTGGCATTGACGACTTGGATAAAGTCGTCGGTGATCATGGATGTGCCGATGGTTGCGATGCGCAGCATGTGTCCCCCTTGCATTGTTTGGCCTACAGGACGAGTGTAGCGCGGGAGGACACAAAAGCGTGCGAAAACGCCGTTACAGGTCGCTCTCGTTAAAGCCGGTGTCGATATCTAGGTTGCTGCCGTCGGCCGCGTTGGTGGCGAGCTCGTCGCAGCGCTCATTGAGCTCGTGGCCGGCATGCCCCTTAACCCAGATGAAATCAACCTTGTGCTTGCTTTTGGCGGTGAGTAGGCGCTCCCACAGGTCGCGGTTCTTGACGGGTTGCTTGTTGGCGGTTTTCCATCCGCGCTTTTTCCAGCCGTCGATCCAGTGCTTGTTAAAGGCGTTGACGACATACTGCGAATCGGAATGGACTTCGACCTCGCAAGGGCGGTTGAGCGCCTCGAGCGCCACGATGACCGCCATGAGTTCCATGCGGTTGTTGGTGGTCTTGGCGTAGCCGCGCGAAAGCTCGGAGGTGAAGGTCTTGCCGGCGGGGTTGGTGTATTTGAGCACGGCGCCGTAGCCGCCGCGTCCCGGATTTGATCGGGCCGAGCCGTCGGTATAGATGATGACCTTCACGGGCTTCCTTTCGTTGGGTACGTTTCGTGTGAGTGACCATTGTAGCGCCATGCCCGCCGGGGGCCAGCAATCTACGATTTCTACCCCGTCTTCCGACTGTTAGTTGGCATGGATGATGCGGTTGAGCTCGTCGAGGTATTGCTGCAAGAGGAGAGAGGGCTTGCGCTCGTCGTGCATGATGTAGCCAACGTGCATCGTTGGGGCGTCTGCTAGCGGGATCGATGCCATGCCCCATTGCATTTCATTGGAGAGGACACCGGTCGACAGGGTGTAACCGTTCGACGTGATAAGTAAGTTAGTAAGTGTTCCGCGGTCCGAGATTCGTATGTTGCGGTCGCAAGGGATATAGCTAAAAGGTTCCTCGGCGTAATAGAAGGAGTTTGAGGTTCCCTGCTCAAAGCTGTAGCGCGTATAGGGCGTGAGGTCGGCAAGGGACAGCTGCGGGCGGCGTGCGAGCGGGTGGCGCTCGCTAACGAAGACGTGGACCGTCGCGTCGAATAGGGGATGGAAGCTTGCGCGGGCATCGGCGAAGGCCTTCTGCAGAACGCGGGCGTTAAAGTCATCCAGATACAGAATGCCGATATCGCTGCGAAACGCACGGACGTCATCGATGATCTGCGATGTGGTGGTCTCGCGCATGATGAACTCGAACTTGCTGTCGCGGCAGCGCTCGACTACATTGACAAAGGCCTCGACCGAAAAGGCGTAGTGCTGGGCGGAAATGGCGAGGCGGGCTTGCGGGGTGCCACCGTCCTCGTAGCGTGCCTCGAGCATGTCGGCCTGCTCTACGACCTGGCGCGCATAGCCCAAAAGCTCGGTGCCGTCGTTGGTGAGCGTGACGCCGCGGCTGGAGCGCGTAAAGATCTCCAGATGGAGCTCTTGTTCTAGGCTTTTGACGGCGTTTGAGATGTTGGACTGAGCGGTATAGAGGCGCTGAGCTGCGGCGTTGATTGAGCCGGACTCTGCCACGGCGATAAGAAAACGAAGCTGCTGGAGGGTCATCGGTGCCCGTCCTTTCGATAGCTATCTAAAAAACCGATAACAGGTTAGCGCTTTTAAGTGATTGACCGAGCGAAACAATGCTCGTACTATTCAAAACACACAAAGGCGGTAGGTAATTAAGCCAATCACGGAACCGGGATGCGAAAGGAGGCCCGCATATGAATTGCTTACCAAGACGAATGCCGGGCTCCTGTTTGCGCCCGTCGGCGTGATCAGGAGACAGCGACTTACTTCTCTCTTTTTATTTACTTTTGTTCGATCAAGGAGATCATCATGAGCCAGTTCATCAACAATCCCGAGCACACCTTTGGTTTCGATACCCTGCAGCTGCACGTTGGCCAGGAGAGCGCCGATCCCGCATCCGACTCCCGCGCCGTGCCTATCTACCAGACCACGAGCTATGTGTTCCGCAACTCCCAGCACGCCGCCGACCGCTTTGGTCTTGCCGACGCCGGTAACATCTACGGCCGTCTGACCAACTCCACCCAGGGCGTCTTCGAGGACCGTATCGCCGCACTCGAGGGTGGCGTGGCGGGTCTTGCTGTCGCCTCCGGTGCCGCCGCCATCACCTATACCCTGCAGGCTCTTGCCCAGGCCGGTGACCACGTGGTTGCCCAGAAGACCATCTACGGTGGCTCCTACAACCTGCTGGAGCATACGCTCTCCCAGTTTGGCGTCGAGACCACGTTTGTCGATGCCCATAACCTGGAAGAGGTCGAGGGTGCCATCAAGGACAACACCACGGTCATCTATCTCGAGACGCTCGGCAACCCCAACTCCGACATCCCCAACATCGACGCCATCTCCGAGATCGCCAAGAAGCACGGTCTGCCGGTTGTCGTCGACAACACCTTCGGCACCCCGTATCTGTTCCGTCCGCTGGAGCATGGTGCCAACATCGTCGTCCACTCCGCAACCAAGTTCATCGGCGGCCACGGCACCTCGCTGGGCGGTGTGATCGTCGACGGCGGCAACTTCGATTGGAAGGCGAGCGGAAAGTACGCCCAGATCGCTGAGCCCAACCCCTCCTACCACGGCGTTTCGTTTGCCGAGGCTGCCGGTCCCGCCGCCTTCGCAACCTATGTCCGCGCTATCCTGCTGCGTGACGAGGGCGCCTGCATCAGCCCGTTCAACGCCTGGGTCCTGCTCCAGGGCACCGAGACTCTGTCGCTGCGCGTTGACCGTCATGTTGAGAACACCAAGAAGGTCGTTGAGTTCCTGGCTGGTGACAGCCACGTCGCCAAGGTGAACCACCCGAGCCTGCCTGAGCACCCCGATCACGAGCTCTATCAGAAGTACTTCCCACGTGGCGGTGCCTCGATCTTTACCTTTGAGATTAAGGGTGGCCAGGAGGCAGCTTGGAAGTTCATCGATCATCTGCAGGTGTTCTCGCTGCTCGCCAACGTGGCCGACGTCAAGTCGCTCGTCGTGCACCCGGCTACCACCACGCACTCCCAGCTCTCTGCCGAGGAGCTCGCCGAGCAGAACATCACGCCCTCCACGATCCGTCTTTCCATCGGTACCGAGAACGCCGAGGATATCATTTGGGATCTGAAGCAGGCCTTCGCCGCGCTGGACGAGTAAGGCGGCTTGTGCAAGGACCCCTTGCGACTCGATAGGTATAACTGCATAAAATGCCTGCTCAAGGCGCCTGTGCGAACAATGGTTGTACAGGCGCTTTTTTTGCATAGAGAGGGTGCAAAAACAGGGTTTTTGGCACGCTTTATGCATTCGAGTTGTGGAAAACTCCTGTTGAGAGGATGTGAGTTTTACGCAATTGACGTGCGCCTTTTGAGTAAAACCGCAGGTCGCGATTTGCTCGGGGTACTATGCAGCGCGATCGAATCACACGCAGCTCAAACGCAGCAAAAACACACTACGGAGGTTTCCAGCTACATGAGGATCGATTCACGAAAACCGAAAGCCGCCGCCCTTTCCGCCGCTCTGACTGTGGCACTTTTGGCGGGCGCCGGCGCAACTGATGCCCACGCGGCAACACTATCCGATATGGTCGGATCTGCGCCGTCCGAGGCGACGCTGGTGCAGCCCGTCGACTACCGCGGCGACGGTTATGGCTCTATGCAGGAGTGGAACGCCTCGATGGGGGCCAAGCGCGATTCCCTGGAGATGCGCGCTCAGATCATTATGAATATGTATGGCGACTATGCCACCGATGACGAGCGCACTGTACTGCAGGGTTGCATCGACGGTGCGGGCAGTCTTTTGACGATGGAGGAGGTCGACGCCAAGTCGACCGAGCTCGATGAGCTGCGCACTGCGCTTGAGGATGCCAAGCGCGAAGCGCTCGAGGCTGCCGCCGCCGAGGCGGAGGCTGCCGCCGCCCAGGCTTCGTACTACAACGCCGGTTACACTCCATCCTACGCGTCTGCCGCGTCCTACGCGAACGGATCGGGCCTGACGCGCTCTGCGGGTGTCAATAATTACAACGGTCGCCGCGAGACCTATTACAGCAGCAATGTGCTTTATCACTATCGCACGGGCGAATGGACTCAGGATTCTGAGGGCTTCTGGCGCGATTCCGACGGCTATTACGTTGTTGCCGCGGGCGATAAGGCCCAGGGCTCGACTTTTACGGGCTCTAAGGGCGAGTGCAAGGTCTACGATTCGGGCTGCGCTGCCGGAACCACCGATTACTATACCGGTTGGTAATCTGCCATAAGCCAATAGGACATGACGGGCGGGCGTCTTTATCGAGC
The DNA here is from genome assembly GCA_900550965.1 of uncultured Collinsella sp. Taxonomy (GTDB): domain Bacteria; phylum Actinomycetota; class Coriobacteriia; order Coriobacteriales; family Coriobacteriaceae; genus Collinsella. Next base: position 5,499 of record URUC01000024.1, read on the forward strand.
CTTTGGGCAACGTAAGGGCGTCCGTTTTTTGTGCGTGCTTGAGTTAACAGAGCGCTTACCGTGGCAGTACGCCGCGCATATGGGCGCGGGGCACACTAAGTTATGAGAAACAAAGTCTTTCTCGTGGAGGAAGTGGTCCCATGAACGCTCGAGATGTCGCTATTGCCGTCGTTGCCCTTTTAATCGGATGTCTTGGTCCGACGGCGGCGTTAACTGCCGGCCTGCAGTCCGCTACGGGCGCCGCTCCTGTGGTTGTGGGCGCCTTGATTGCAGCGGCGCTGCTGGGAAGCGTCGGCGTGCTGCTTTGCCGCGATGACGAGGACGAGGTTTCGGAATCGCAACGCTAACTGTTGTGAGATTGGCAGCCGGTCATAGACGAAGATGAAAGCCGCCGCGGGGGAACGGTTCCCTTGCGGCGGCTTTGCTGTTAAGGCTGTTGAATGCGGTGCGTTGGCGCTACCAGCTTTTCTCGATATCGCGGATGCGCCGATAGAGCCAATCGTTTTGCGGCACTTGGATATCGTGTTTGGCTGCGAGGCGGCAGATGGTGCCCGCGAACTCCTCGACTTCGGTTTTGCGCCTTGCGATGCGGTCTTGAGCCATCGAGGGCATACCGGCGGGGTCGATTCCCTCGATGAGGTGCACCATTTGCGTCAGGTCTGCCTCGGTCAGCTCAATGCCCTCGGCGTTGGCGACCGCAAGCGTTTCGCGCATGGCGGAAACAAAGCAGCGACGCTGCTCGGAGCCCGGCTCCGTGGCGCTTCCGTAGGTCCCGCCGTAGGCCATGCAGGTCTGGTTGATGCCGTCGTTGAGCATGAGTTTGGCCCACATGCGGTGCGCAATGTCGCTCTCGACGGTATGGGCGATGCCGCAGCGCGTATAGAGCTCGTCGATGGCGGTAACGGTTGTGGGCTTGGTGCCCGCTGCCGCGCCAAAGCGAATCTCGCCCGCATTGGTAAAGGTGAGCTCTCCGTTGAGGAACACGGCGTCCATGCCTTGGCAGATGCCCAGGACGGTGTGCTCCCAGCCAAAGCGCTCGGCAATCTTTTGCTCGCTCGCAATGCCGTTGCACAGCGAGGCGATGAGCGTATTGGGGCCCACGATGTGTTCCATAGTCTTGAGCGCCTGGTCGAGTCCAGTCGTCTTGACCGTGAGAATGACCAGATCGGCGGGCGTTGCCTCGCTGGCACGGACGGACGTGAGATCGCAGGGCTTGCCGTTGACGGTGAGCGCATCGCCCGCGTGACGCTCGAAACGGGCGTCGTCCATGACGTATTCGACGGCATCGTCGCCGAGTGCCTGGGCGATCATGCTGCCGTAGAGTAGCCCGACGCCGCCCTTGCCGATAAAGGCGACCTTGTTGATCTGCATGTGAATCATCTCCTCACAAAAAGGCGCCCGCGTGCGGGGCGCCTGATGGATTGTATGCTGCCAGGGCGTTTGGTGAGCGCGCGGGGCTGCTGTTATGAAAAAGAAACTATTGCGCTGTGCGCTTATACCGCGGGGCAGACCGCAAAAACGCGCGCGGGGTATCCAACGCCATCGCGCACCTTGGGGAAGGTGCAGAAGATGACGGCGCCTGTGGCGGGAAGCTCGTCCAGATGGTCCATGACCTCGATCTGGTAACGGTCGACCGAGAGGATGTATTGTTCGCCGGGATAGGGGTAGGCGTCCTCACGCGTGGTCACCGACGCGGGGTCGGTGTCTGCCGGTTCGTGACCGATGGCGCCGATGTTGCGCTCTTCTACAAGCCATTTGATGGCGTCGAGATCCCAGCCGGGGTAGTGGGGCTGGCCGTTCTCGTCCTTATTTTCCAGATCGGCGAGCTTGGACCAGTCGGAGCGGAAGGCGACGAAAGCGTCCTCGGGAATACGACCGTGCTCGTCCTCCCAGGCTTTGAGGTCCTCGATGGTCAGGATAAAGTCGGGATTTGCGGCGCATTCCTCGTGCTTGTCAATCACGCAGAGCGGATGCATAAACTCGATGGGCTCGATCTCGCCAAGGGAGCGGCCGTCGACATGGAAGTGGCGCGGTGCATCGACGTGGGTGCCGTATTGCGAGGCGACCGAATACTGGAAGCAACGCATGGGCGCGAGCATATCTTCGGGCGTGTCGGGCAGGTAGTCGAAGAGCTTGGTGGACTCAAATGGCTTAAAGCCAAACCAGTGCGGGGTGTCGCACGAGAGCGTGTGGGTGAGGTCGACCCAGCGATAATTGGTGCTTTTGAGCTGGGATGCGAGGTTCCAAAGGTCGAGCGTGGGCATGGGCGACTCCTTTCATCGGGCTTTTTGCTGATGTTAAAGCGGTGCCGTGACAGCTCGATTTCTGCTGCGTTACGATACGTTCTCAATTGCGATTCCACGATGTTTCGGCTGCGTGACCATTGTGTTTCGCCTTGCCGGGGCGCTGATGGCGAAGGGAGGGGCCGTGCAATATCGCGTTGACCCCAAAAGCGGCAACCGTATCTCGGCGTTGGGGCTGGGCTGCATGAGGTTTCCCGGTGCGCCGGGACGCCCGGATGCGAAGACCGCCGACGCCATCATCTCCCGTGCGGTGGAGCAGGGGATTAACTACCTGGACACGGCCTATCTCTATCCCGGCAACGAGGCTTGCGTGGGCGCCTCGCTTGAGCGCCTGGGCTTGCGCGACCAGGTTTTGCTCGCAACCAAGCTGCCGCATGCTTCGTGCAAATGCGCGGAGGATTTCGATCGGTTCTTCGACGAGCAGCTGCGTCGCCTGCGGACCGACCGTATCGACTATTACCTCATGCACAACATTACCTCGCCCGCCCAGTGGGAACGTGTGGTGGCGTTGGGCATCGAGGACTGGATCGCGCATCAAAAGGCGGCGGGGCGCATTCGCCAGATTGGTTTTTCGTACCACGGCAGCGCGGCGGACTTCCTTACGATGCTTGACGCATATGACTGGGATTTTTGCCAGATCCAGTACAACTATGCTGGCGAGCATTACCAAGCGGGAACGGCGGGACTCATGGCCGCCGCCGAGCGAGGCCTCGCGGTGTTTGTGATGGAGCCGCTGCTGGGCGGGCGTTTAGCGGGCAAGCTGCCGCCACGGGCCCGCGCTGTGCTCGATAGTGCCCGTGACCCGCATTTGCGCACTCCTGCCGCCTGGGGTCTTTCGTGGGTGTGGAATCATCCTCAGGTGACGATGTTGCTTTCGGGTATGACCGATACCGCGCAGGTGGATGAGAACGTGGTGTTGGCCGATCGGGCCCTGCCGGATTCGATGACAGCTACTCAGCTCGACACGATCGCGCACGTGCTGACGGAGTTTGAAAAATCGAACCGTGTGCCCTGCACGGGATGCGGCTATTGCATGCCGTGCCCTAAAGGCATCAATATCCCTGGATGTTTTGCCGCCTACAACGCAAGCTATGCGCACAGCTGGTTTACGGGTCTATCGCAGTACTTTACGGCGAGCGCGGTGCGCACAAGCGAGGCCAAGCTGGTGAGCAATTGCGTCAAGTGCGGCAAATGCGCGCGCCACTGCCCACAGCATATCGATATCCCCGAGCGTCTCGATGACGTGCGCCGACGCTTCCAGCCTGGACCCGTGACGGCAGTGCTTAAGGCCTTCGGCAAAACGCGCTCCTCGTGACCCTTTTATAACTTGCGGTGGAATAGTTCTTGTTTGCGGCAGAATAGGGGCCAAACAGGAACTATTTCACCGCAACTGAAGGGGGCTGTCGTGGGCCATCGGGATTCATGTAATGATTCGCGTGGGGTTCGTTGGGGCATTTTGGGCGCTGGGCACATTTCTCATCGATTTGCATCGTCGCTCAAGAAGGTCGACGGGGCACGGCTGGTGGCTGCGGCCGGTCGCACTCCTGCACATGTCGAGGAATTTTGCCGAGTGTTTTCGATCGATGCTGCGCATGGCCATGCCTCGGCCGACGATAGCGGCGATGCGGCTTATGACGCGCTGATTGCCGACCCCGATGTCGACGCAATCTACTTGGCTCTTCCGCATGGCATGCATACGCGTTGGGCCTGTCGCGCGCTGTGCGCCGGAAAGGCCGTGCTGTGCGAAAAGCCGGCCGTTTTGAGTGAGGAAGAGGCTCTCTCGATCGCCTCCACCTCTCGCGAGCGCGGCGTGCTGTTTATGGAGGCGATGAAGAATCGGTTTTGCCCGATGCGCACTCGCGTGAAAGACTTGCTTGCGTCGGGTGAGCTTGGCAGTATCGTCTCGATTGAAAGCGTGCAAAAGCTCGATTACGGCGAGTCTCCTTCGGGCTATCTGCTTGATCCGCTGCAGGGCGGCTGTCTATATGACATGGGCTGTTATGCGGCCGGTTGGTTTGAGGATTTGCTCGCGGGCGCGTGCGAGGTTTCGTCCCGTGAAGTTCGCTGGCGTGACGTATCAGGCGGCCGTGTCGATTGGGCCGACGAGATCCATATGAGCGTCGGCGGTATACCCATTCATATGGTGTGCGACGGCAAAGCAGCATATGAAAGCCGCTTAACGATTGCCTGTGAGCGGGGCTCGTTGGAAATCGAGCGTCTTCATCGCCCCGAGCTCGCCCATGTGAAGTACTCCGACGGTCGAGCACTCGAAATCGATGCACCATTTGAGGTCGATGATTTTTACGGTGAGGCATCGCATGCGACACAACTCATTCAGGCGGGGAAACTCGAAAGCCCCATCATGTCCCTAGCCGCTACACAGCGCTGTGCACACATCATCGATGCGATTCGCTTGAAACTTTAGGGCGTGGGGGCATGGCGCCAACGCCTGGAATGCCTTGGAGGCCTTTGCCCCTGATGCCTCTTTTATAACTTGCGGTGGAATACGGCCTGTTTGCGCCAAAATAGGGCACCAATAGACCGTATTTCACCGCAACTGATGAGGGGGAGCTGAAGATGCTGACGATTGGGTGCCATCTTTCGACGACGAAGGGCTATCGGGCGATGGGAGAGACGGCGCTATCCATTGGCGCCAATACCTTTGCGTTCTTTACGCGCAACCCGCGTGGTGGCAAGGCAAAAGAACTTGACATGGATGACGTGGCGGCTCTGCGCGAGCTTATGGCGCAAAACGACTTTGGACCGCTGGTGGCGCATGCCCCGTATACCTACAACCCCTGTTCTGCCAAAGAGCGGGCGCGCGAGTTTGCCTTGGAGGCAATGGTCGAGGACTTGCAGCATCTGGAAGCACTGCCCGGCAACTACTACAACTTCCACCCCGGTGCGCATGTGGGACAGGGGGCAGACGCCGGCATTCAGATGATTGTCGACACGCTGTGCCAGGTGATGTTTGAGGGACAGCAGACGACGGTATTGCTCGAGACCATGGCGGGCAAGGGCACCGAGGTGGGCCGTAGCTTTGAAGAACTGGCGTGCATTATCGAGGGCGTTGCCGCCAAGCGCCCAGAGCTGTCCGATAAGCTGGGCGTTTGTTTGGACACCTGCCATGTGAATGACGCCGGCTATGACATCGTCCACGATCTTGACGGCGTGCTTGACGAGTTCGATCGTGTGGTGGGTATCGAGTGCCTGCGCGCCGTGCATATCAATGACTCCAAGAACCCCTGCGGCGCCCATAAGGATCGCCACGAGTGCATCGGCAAGGGATACCTCGGTAGTGAAGAGTTTGGCGGCGGTATGCGAGCTATGCAGAATATTGTATCGAATGTCCGCTTGCGCGCATTGCCATTCATTTTGGAGACACCGAACGAACTTGCAGGTTATGCGGCTGAAATCAAACTGTTAAGGTCGTTGCAGCAGTAATGGCTGCCATAAAGTGGAGTGCTCCATTCACGTTATGGGTTTGTTTCAATCAGTTTTCTGATTGCAGATTCTTCCAAGCGGGTGCATAATAACCCACAGTTTTTGCAGACCTCTGAATCACGTGGGGTCATTGGAAGGAGACTGATTATGAAGCTGAAGAAGCTTGGCGCATTTGCCGCCACGGGTGCTATGGCGCTCGCCCTCGCTCTGACGGGCTGCGGCTCGTCCAACGCCACCTCTGGTTCTGATGCCGGTTCCAGCAGCTCTGACGATGCTAAGGTCGAGAAGGTCGACGGCTCCAAGGAGTACGCGCTTGTCAAGGACAGTACGCTGACCGTCGGCACCTCTGCCGAGTACGCTCCGTTTGAGTACAAGGATGACAACGGCGATTATCAGGGCTTTGACCTTGAGCTCATCAAGGCTATCGGCGACAAGCTGGGCCTGGATGTCGAGTATGTCAACAATGACTTTGACACGCTGGTTCCGGGCGTCGCTTCGGGCGCCAAGTATGACGTCTCCATCGCGGCTATCACCGACACGCCCGAGCGTGAGAAGGAAGTCACTTTCTCTGATTCCTACTACATGGACGATCAGGCTATCGTGACCAAGGTCGATAACACCGACATCACGGCCGACAACTACAGCGAGAAGCTCAACAACGCCGACGCTACCATCATTGTCCAGTCTGGCTCGACCGCCGAGTCCTTTGCCCAGGAGAACTTCCCCAAGGCCAAGATCGTCCCCTACAAGGACGCTACCGAGTGCTTCAGCGCCCTGCAGTCCGATAAGGGCGACGCCGTAGTCACCAACCGCTCCGTTGCCAGCCAGCTGACCGCCGAGCAGTTCAACACCTGCCAGACCATCAAGCAGATCAGCACCGGCGAGGAGTACGCCATCGCCATCAACCAGGGTAACACTAAGCTCAAGGACGACATCAACCAGGCCATCAAGGACCTGACCGACGACGGCACCGTCGACGCCCTTATGGCTAAGTACAACATCAAGTAAAATAGCTACTTGATTGCGCGCGGGCCCTTTCCGTTTTGGCGGAGAGGGCCTTTGCGCTTCTCTTGACGGAGAGCTTTTCCGTCTCGTTTTGCCGGCAACTTCTACGATAGGAGCCACCTTGTCTCGACTGAACAAAGGGGCCGCGGAGCAGCGTTTTTCACTGCCCGCCTTGCTCCAAAAGCTAGCCTGCGTCATGGCCGTGGCGCTCGCACTGGTGTGCGCGGGGGCATATGCGCCCACGACCGCCCAGGCGCTTGAGACCGCAAAGATTACCGCCCGACCCAACACCGGTTCGGGCAGCACTGTGGTCGGCGGCACCGAGACGCGCATTACCTGGGAGGTTCAGGCCGATGCCGACGAGGAGCTGAGCGGTCTTTCGCTGACGTTTGTCGACGGCACGACGTTTGACACCGATGACACGCGATTGACGATGCTCTCGGGCGAGGACCTCATGGATCGTACGCCCATGAAGCCCACGTGCAAGGCTGACGGCCAGACGCTCAAGATCAACTTTGGCGAGACGGCGCCTGCCGGCGGCTTTTTCCGTGTCGAGGTTTACGGCGTGACGTTTCCCGTCGAGGGCGGCGATGAGGCCTTCAGCGGCACCTATACGCTCGCCGACGGTTCGACCAAGAAGATCTCCAAGATTCCGTCGGTGGAGATCAAGGGCGTGACGGCATTCGATAACTTCCTGGCCGACCTTAAAGAGCAGCCGTGGGTCGAGGCGTGGAACTCCAATATGTTCCTCCGCCTGTTCTTGAACCCGGTCATTTTGGTTCAGAGCCTGCCGATCGTCTTCAAGGGCTTCCTTATGTCGCTCTCGATCGTGCTCGTGGCATTTCCGTTGGCCATTCCCTTTGGCTTTGCGCTGTCGCTCATGCGCATTTCCAAGTCGCGCATCCTGCGTTGTCTTGCCGGCATCTACGTGAATATCATCCGCGGCACGCCGGCATTCCTGCAGATCTATATCGCGTTCTTTGGCTTGCCGCTTGCCGGTGTCAAGGTTGACGACTACGTCTTGGGCGTTATCGTCATGGCCATGAACTCGTCTGCGTACCTGTGCGAGATCTTCCGTGCCGGCATTCAGTCGATCCCCAAGGGCCAAAACGAGGCTGCTCGCTCGCTGGGCATGAATGCCTTCCAGACGCTGCTCTACGTCATGATTCCGCAGACGTTCCGCAATGTCCTGCCTACGTTGACCAGCGAATTCATCCTGCTTTACAAGGATACGTCGCTGCTCGCGGCCGTGGGCGTGGTCGAGATCGTCATGAACGCCCGCACCATCGTGGCCACGACGGGGTCCATCACGCCGTATGTGGTTGCCGCCCTGTTCTATCTGGTCATCACCCTGCCGCTTGCGCGCCTAGTGAGCGGTCTTGAGGCGAGGCTTTTGGGCACGACCGAAGCCAAGAAGAAGCGTCCCGCCAAGAGCGCCGGACAGGTCGTCGCGACGCCCGCCGATCACATCGCCGGTCTGTAAGGAGGTCCTATCATGAGCGAAACCAATAACTCGAACGAGGTTGTCGTTAGTATCAAGAACCTCCAGAAGGTCTTTGGCGATAACGTGGTCCTGCGCGATATCGATCTGGATGTGCACAAGGGCGAGGTTGTCGTAGTCCTGGGTCCTTCGGGCTCGGGCAAGTCGACGATGCTTCGCTGCATCAATCGCCTAGAGCATCCCACGAGCGGCTCGATTGTCGTTGAGGGCGTGGATGTGTGTGCCAAGGGCGTCGACCTTAACAAGGTGCGCACGCATCTGGGCATGGTGTTTCAGCAGTTCAACCTGTTCCCGCACCTGTCGGTCAAAAAGAACGTCATGCTTGCGCAGCAAAAGGTGCTCAAGCGCAGCAAGGAAGAGGCCGAGAAGAGCGCCGTCGAGGAGCTCACTAAGGTCGGTCTGGCCGAGCGCATCGATTTTATGCCGAGTCAGCTTTCGGGCGGTCAGCAGCAGCGCGTGGCCATCGCCCGTGCCCTGTCGATGAATCCACACGTGATGCTCTTTGACGAGGCCACGTCGGCGCTTGACCCCGAGCTTGTCCGCGACGTTCTGGGTGTCATGCGCGACCTGGCACGCGATGGCATGACCATGATCGTCGTGACTCACGAGATGGGCTTTGCCCGCGACGTCGCCGACCGCGTCGTCTTTATGGACGGTGGTGTTATCGTGGAAGAGGGTACGCCGAGTGAGGTCTTCGACCATCCCAAGAGCGAGCGCACCAAGGCGTTCTTGGGCAACATCTCGTAGTCGCTTTATATGACTGACATAGCAGAAAACGGGAGCTGGATGTGATCCGGCTCCCTTTTTTGTTGGGACGCGAATGTATTTTGGCGCAGAGCGCGTTACGGGCGGAGCTCATTGCCGCTAGGCCAGCTCCGCTCCAAGCGCGCGACAGGCGGTCTCGCCCTCGTCGTTGGGGGCGTCGTAACAGATGACGGAGTCGACCACGTTGACGCCTGCCTCGTCAGCGTCGACCTTCCAGTTGTCCATCCACTCGCCCTCGGCCCACGAATAGGAGCCAAAGAGGGCGACCTTCTTGTCGCCGAGAGTCTCCTTGACCTCATCCCACATGGGCTGGAACTCATCGTATTCAAGCTCCTCGGAACCCATGGCGGGGCAGCCGAAGGCGAAGGCATCATATTCGGCGGCCTTGTCGGCAGAGAAGTCGGCGCAGGAGATGACCTCTGCCTCGGCGCCGGCACCGGTTGCGCCTTCGGCAACGAAGTTTGCCATGGCCTCGGTGTTGCCTGTACCGCTCCAGTAGACGACTGCGATCTTGCTCATATGTTTTCCTTTCGGTTGTGCGGCGTGCGGCCGTGTTTTGTATGCTCTATCGGGTTGCCTGGACAAGTTGTCCCAGGGTGCAGCCCTGTTGATAGATGTAGGTAAGGTATTGCGTGCATGCGCGATAGGAATCGAAGGTCGTGAGTGCCTGCTCAACGTTTGTGTATACCTTCCATGCGCCAAAGACCTTATAGTTTTCGCCGTGCTGGACGATAAACTGATGGACATCTTCGTAGGGATAGCCCAAAAAATAGCCAATTTCGTGGGGGAACTCGCATATGCACCCCGTATCGCAGTGCCTATTTCGCGCGAGTGCGCAGACGCTGCCGTCATAGGCGCTTTCTGCGGCATTGCTGCTTGCCAGCGTGATGCGCGCGGCGAGATGCACCAGGGATGCGGGCAGGTTGTGGACATCGTAACCTTCGGCGGCTAGCGCCGTCGTGGCGCGGGGGTCGGAGAGGTATCGCATGAGGTCTGCAGGGCGGTACACATAGATGAGCGCTCCGCAGGGGCGCCAGACCAAAACGCTCATATGGATCCCGAGTGGCTGGAGCTCGCGGTTGCATTGGGCTATGACGGCGAGCAGGCGAGAGCGTCGCTCTTCGATATGGGTGGCGCTGGGTTTTCCGTTTTGGTTGGCGTAAACGCCGGGATAGGTAAAGAGCGAAGCCGGCTTGATACCTGCGAGCGTAGGGGAGCAGTTGCGCACGACAGCCGTTTGGTATGTTGGGATGTCAATGGTTCGAGTCACGATGCCCCTTTCGGGTCCTCAGCTGTTGGCCTAGGAAAACTTATACACCAAAGTAAGCCATGGTCAACAAAAAAGTTTGAAGAGGGAAACTAATTGACCGAACGGACATGATTTTGGGTTAAGATGGGGACACCCCATGGGGGTATCTAGATAGGGCTACTTGAAAGGGGAACGCATGAGTGACTTGCTCAACCCCGTGAATCTCATCGTGCTGGCCGTCATCGCCGTCGGCATGCTTTTTGGACTGCGTCGCATTGCCGCTTCGACACACGGGAAGAGTTGTTGCAGCGATGGTGCGAGCGGCAAGAAGGCCAAAAAGGTTGTTGTGGTGGATACCGATGCGTCACACTATCCCTATAGCGATGAGCTGCTCATCGGCGGCATGAGCTGTGACGGCTGCGCTCAGAACGTAGCCAATGCCCTCAATGCACTGGATGGCGTGTGGGCAACGGTGACGTATGCGGACCACACGGCACGCGTGCGCTCTAAGCAGCCGGTTGATCGTGATGTCCTCGAGGCGGCCGTGAAAGACGCGGGCTACTACGTCATGACGCTGTAAGCGTCGCTCTGGATGCGCTTCCTTGGCTAGGCTCGTCCGCGCAGTTCGATGTCTTGGATGTCGTCGAAGTCGATGGCGATGTCTCGGAGCTTGAGGAGCTTGAAGGCGGGGAGCGCCTCGTCGAGGATGCCGGTGCGGCTGCAATAGCCGTATGTATCGTAATAGGTGACACGAACCAAGTCGCCGCGCTTGAGACCCTCGAGTTTTTTAGAAAGCACGAGGGTTTTTTCTTCCGTGAGCTCACGTTTTGGCTCGACGGTGATTTCCTGCTTGCGCACGAGTTCGTAGTATCCCGTGAGGGCGGCAAAGGGCATAAACTGTGCGGCGCGGTTGGCGCGCGCGGCACCGTTGGCAGTGAGGTTGGGGTCGGCGGCGCGGCGTCTGCCCTCGGGGTCCGCCAGGCGCTCGAAGGCGGTCGGCGGGCGCACGGGCTGTTGTTTGGGTTTAGGCACGGTGTCCTCCAACTTGTTCGTTGCGTTCGCGCGCGGTGGCGCCGGCGGTAAAGCTTAATCCCTTGACGAGCGCGTTCTTGCCGTACTTGCCTTTCACGGCCAGGACGGCGCGCGCCAGGTCGCGCTCGCGCTCATCGGCCTCGATATCGCTGAACAGATCGATGGTGGCAAACTCCTCGGGCATGAGGTTGCCAAATCCCAGGTTGATGCGCTTGACCGGTCGTTTGGGATCGACAGTCTGCGCCCAGAGCTCATCGAAATAGCCCATGATCTTCTTAAACGAATTGGTACGCTCGGGCAGCTTTCGCGAGGCGTTAGAGTGCGCAAAGAGTGCGGCATAGCCACCGCGCGGTTTGCCGCCATGCTCTCCCACAAAGATGCCATCGATTGCCTGCGCTTCGCGCACCAGGCGACGCCGTTCGTCATCGCGCTGGACGGGCTTGGGCGCACGGGGCGCGAGCTCGGGGCCGGCGGTTGCGGTGGGTTCGATGCTCGACGTGCTCGAGCGCAGGTGCCCGCATCCGTCTACATATTGCGCTGTACCGCTGGCGTCGAGGCGGCGTATGTCGGCGCGTTCGCTCGCGTAGCCCACAAAGAGCGAGATGCTGTCACAGACCACGTGCTTATCGACCAAGTCTAAAACGGCGTTGTCGACCATCTCACGCAAGACGGTATAGGCCTGTTCGTAGGCATAACCCTTCGAGAGCACCTGTCCTGTGGTGGTCGAAGTTGCTTGCGGGCGATAGGCTTGGATATCGGCGATGGTTGTCGGCTCGCGCCCGAAGGCATGGTCGATGAGATATTCGGCATTGACGCCGAACTCGTCGTAAAGCAGGTTTTCGTCGAGCGCCGCGACGCCCATCAGATCGTAGACGCCGTATTTTTCGAGGCGGGCTGCCACGCCGGGACCGATGCCCCAGATATCGGTGATGGGACGATGGGGCCAGATCTCCTTGCGAAAGGTCTCGTCGTCGAGTATGCCGATGCGGCTGGGTACGTGCTTGGCGGTAATGTCGAGCGCTACCTTGGCCTGGAATAGGTTGGGGCCGATGCCGACCGTCGCCGTGATGCCGGTGCGCGCGAGGACCTCGTCGCGCAGCGTGCAGGCGAACCCTTCCGCATCTGTGTGATAGAGGTCCAGATAGGGCGTCACGTCGATAAAGCACTCATCGATGGAGTAGACGTGCACGTCCTGGGGGCTGACGTATTCCAGATAGATACCGTAGATTTTCGCCGACACCTCCATGTAATGCTGCATGCGCGGTACGGCCGTGATGTAGTCGATGCCATCGGGAATTTCGAACAGACGGCAGCGATTGTGTATCCCGAGGTCCTTCATGGCCTGTGTGATGGCGAGGCAGATGGTCGTGCGCCCGCGCGATTCGTCGGCAACGACCAGGTTGGTGGTGAGCGGATCGAGCCCACGGTCGACGCACTCGACGCTGGCATAAAACGTCTTGAGGTCGATGCAGATATAGGTGTGCTGCTCGTGCGCCATCCGTGTCCTTTCATCAAACACATGTTCTTATCGAATACCTGTTCGATAATACCCGCTCGTCCGGACATCGTCAAAACCTGTCAAAAAGGGACTGGTTTGTTTTGGTAGGTATGGTCGTGCGGCTGCATCGGGTTTTTAACGCAGCTCTAAAGAGTGCGAAACAGCTCGGAAAACCTCGCTTCGTAGCATGGGCCTAACGATTGATACCGCCTATACGCACGGAAAGGTTGTGGAAAAGATGGTCAATTATGGGTTTGGTATGCCGACGCGCCTTGTTGCGGATGGAGACGTGGCTCGCTGGTGCGGACGATTGGTCGCTCACTACGGAGGCACCAAGGCGCTGGTTGTGCTGGGCGGTGACAAGCATACGCGCGATGAGCTTGTTTCGGCGGCACTCGGCTCGCTCGACCGGGCCCTGCTCGAGCGTGTGCTTTTCCGCTGCGGCTTGGTCGGGGGCGACGGGGGAGACGATTTGGTCGATGAGGCCGTAGCCCTGGCGACCGATGAGGGCGTGGACTTTGTCCTGGCGATCGGCGATGCCGATACGGCGGGCTTTGCGCGCGAACTCGCTCGTCGCATGGCCGTACTCGATGCCGGCGAAGACGGTTTTGCCCCTTATGGATGTATCGTCTCGGAGGGCAAAGTGCCTGCCGTCGTGGGGGCCGGCGAGGTTCCCGTTTTTGCCATCATCGCGCCCGAACTGCTGGAGGGCATCGGGTCTCCTCTGCGTGAGTTGCTCGGTAGCGTCTGCGCTGCGGCCTAATATTTGGCATAAAGGGATAGGTTATTTTTGATTGGTAAAGCGTTTGACCTGCCAAATTAAACCTGTCCCTTTTTGGTCGGTTGCCGTTTGGGGGCCGATTGGCAACGCTCGCTGATTATAGTCTTGACCTGCGCTAGAATAGTGGCATCTGAATGTCCGGGCGCATGGAGGCGTGCGCCCGTATGCTGAGGAGGACTCTATGGCAACTGTTGCCGCACCTATCGATGCTACGTCGACTGCCGCTTGGAAGGCGCTCGAGGCCCATCAGGAGAAGCTCGAGGCCGAGGGTATCGACCTCAAGGCCTGGTTCGCCGCCGATGCAGAGCGCGTGAACAAGCTGAGCTTTGACGCCGGTGACCTGCACTTCGACCTGTCCAAGAACCTGGTGACTGATGAGACCGTCAAGCTGCTGTGCGATCTTGCCCGCGAGGTGAAGCTCGAGGAGCGCCGCGACGCCATGTTCTCCGGCGAGCACATCAACACCACCGAGGACCGCGCCGTCCTGCACACCGCGCTGCGCCGCCCGGCAAGCGAGAAGGGCCAGCTCATCGTCGACGGCCAGGACGTCGTCGCCGACGTGCACGAGGTTCTCGACCGCATGTATGCCTTCGCCGAGCGCGTGCGCTCCGGTGAGTGGAAGGGTGTTACCGGCAAAAAGATCGAGCACCTGGTGTCCATCGGCATCGGCGGCTCCGATCTGGGCCCGGTCATGGCTTACGAGGCTCTGCGTCCCTATGCCGACGCCGGTATCGACTGCCGCTATATCTCCAACATCGACCCCAATGACCAGGCCGAGAAGCTCAAGGGCCTGGATCCCGAGACCACGCTCGTGATCATCGTCTCCAAGACCTTCACCACGCTCGAGACCCTCACCAACGCCCGCGAGGTCAAGACCTGGATGCTCGAGCAGCTCAAGGCTCAGGGCGCCATCGACGGCTCCGATGAGCAGAACGCCGAGGCCGTGGCAAAGCACTTCGTCGCCGTCTCCACCGCACTCGAGAAGGTCGAGGCCTTCGGTATCGACCCCGCCAACGCCTTCGGTTTCTGGAACTGGGTCGGCGGCCGCTATTCCGTCGACTCCGCCGTGGGCCTGTCGCTGATCGTCGTGCTCGGCCCCGAGCGCTTCCAGCAGTTCCTCGAGGGCTTCCACGCCATCGACGAGTACTTCTGCAACACGCCGCTCGAGAACAATGCCGTCGCGCAGATGGGCCTGCTCAACGTCTGGTACGTCAACTTCTTCGGTTCCAAGAGCCACGCCGTGCTGCCGTACTGCCAGTACCTGCATCGTTTCCCGGCCTACCTGCAGCAGCTCACCATGGAGTCCAACGGCAAGCATGTCCGCTGGGATGGCAGCGCCGTGACCTCCGATACCGGTGAGATCTTCTGGGGCGAGCCCGGCACCAACGGCCAGCATGCCTTCTACCAGCTGCTGCATCAGGGCACCGTGGTGGTTCCGGCCGACTTCATCGCCTTTGCCAATACCGCCAACCCTGCGACCGACAGCGGTCAGGACGTGCACGAGCTGTTCCTGGGCAACTTCCTTGCCCAGACCAAGGCGCTCGCCTTTGGCAAGACGGCCGACGAGGTTCGTGCCGAGGGCACGCCCGAGCAGATCGTCCCGGCTCGCTGCTTTGAGGGCAACCGCCCGACGACCTCGATCTTTGGCGATACGCTGACCCCGTTCGCGCTCGGCGAGCTCATCGCCCTGTACGAGCACATCACGTTTGTCGAGGGCACGGTCTGGGGCATCGACTCCTACGACCAGTGGGGCGTTGAGCTGGGCAAGCAGCTTGCCAAGCAGATTACCCCTGCCTTCCACGACGACGCCGCCAAGGCCGAGCAGGACGCTTCGACCCAGGCGCTCATCGAGTTCTACCGCGCTCACCGCAAGTAGGATTCGCTGCGATAAGTAACGCATAGCCGACAAGGGCCCGTATCCGTTGGGATGCGGGCCCTTGCTGTTTGTGGTCGAGCGTGGCGGACTGCGCGGCGTTGTTAATGGGCGAATTCGACCTGGGTGGTGTCTCGCTGCGCCTCGGGCAGCTCCCCGTAGAGCGGATGGTCTTCGAGCCTAAAGCGCTCGACCTGTTCGGGAGTGCGACCGCGTACAAAGAGCCACGAGCGATCGATCGGCGTTGCCATGAGCGTACTGGGCAGCGCGTCGGCGCGGTCGGAAAACACCCGGGCACTCTCGGGATCCTGGAACGCCAGCACCAGATGCGTGTCGCAGTTGCCCATGATGGAGCGTGCACGCGCCTCCCCGTAGAGCGCATCGAGTTGATTGGTCGACTGCAGCAGCAGCGTTGCCCAGATGTTGCGGCTTCGGATAATCGAGAGCACGTTGTCGATCTGGGGAATCTGCAGGTTTGCAAAGTCGTCGAGCATAAAGCGCACGGGCACGGGCAGGCTGCCGTCGGGCTGCCTATCGGCCTCACGAATGAGGCCGATAAACGCCTGCGAAATAAAGAGGCCGGTCAGCGGATCGAGATTGCGGTCGATATCGCTCACGGTTACAAACAGGGCACAAGGGGCGTGTCCCATGGAGGCGAAGTCCACCTGGTGGCATTCCTGATAGAGCTGTGCCGCACCGTCGAATCCCAGACACATGACCTTTTCGGCAAGGATGCCGACGATGCTCGCGTGCATGCGCTCGGCATTTTGCGTAATGGCGTAGCGCCGCCATAGCGAGAGGGCATAGCTTTGGGGGTCGGTCGTGATCAGGTCGTCAAACAATCGACCCGTGGCACCGTCCTGCAGGTGCTCGATCAGCTTGATGACCGAGCTGATCGTCTGCTCGTCGGCGGGTAGCTGTTCGGTGACGTAGGCGATAAGACACGACAGCAGGTTTGCCGCCGCATGATCCCAGAAAGGCTGGTTGTTGTCCTCGATGGGGCAGATGGCCTTTGCCACCGAGAGGATGTCCTGCTGGTTGGGCCTGCCGTCCGCCTTGCGGCGAATGTGCCTCAGGGGGTTGTAGCCGCAGCGCTCGATGCCGGGCGCAAGGGCCGGGACGGTGTTGAGGTCGGCGAAGTTGAGGCATTGTACGCGGTAACCGTGGGCTGCCAGCACGGGTCCCACTTCGCGACAGAGCGTGCCTTTGGTGTCGAGCACGATGTAGCTTGCGTTCATTTGCAGCAGGTTGGTCTTGAGGACGTTTCGGGTCTTGCCGGCTCCCGAGGGGCCGATCACAAGTGCGTTGTTATTGAGTCCCGTTTGGCGGGTGTCGCAGGAAAGCGTTCGATCCTTGGCGAGGATGGTGGACGATGCGGACTCAGATGCGGCGACGCGGCTGGCGAGGTTAGACATGGGCGACCTCCTTGGTGGCCGAGAGGATTTCGTGGGCAAAGCCGAGCTCGACGGCGCGCTCGGCCGAAAGGTAGGTGTCTTTTGCAGTGAGGGACTGGATGCGCTTGGGCGTGAGGCCGCTGCGGTCCGAGAGGATTTGCGTGAGGGTCTTGCGGGTCTGCATGAGACGCCGGCTGGTTTCCTGCAGCGCAAGTGCCGAGCCGCCTGCCCCCTGGGGGACCAGCGGGTCGTGAATCATGAGCTCTGCATGGGGCGCCATACGGCGATCGTCGCCGCCCATAAAGATCACGGCGCCCATGGACGCGGCGAATTCCAGGCAGACGGTGCGGATGGGGCACGATGCGAGGCGCATGGCGTCATAGATCGCAAGACCCGATCGCACGCTTCCGCCGGCGCTGGCGACAAATATGGTGATGGGACGGCTGGGGTCGGTGGCATCGAGCAGGCGGATCTGCTGACATAGGTCGTGAGCCATCGGGGTTTCGATGTTTCCCATGACGGAGAGCTCGCGACGGGCGAGCATCTCATCGTAAATGCTGGTGAGCGTGATGCCTCGGGCGGATTCACGCATGGTGAGGGGGCTGATGATGGGGGAATGATTGGTGTCCATGAGGACTCCTTTCTGTTGGTTGTGTTGTGGAATAGGATTGTTGCCCGCGGAGGGGCTGGCGGGCTACAGGGTTCGTTCGAGCCTGAGATCGAGCTCGGTTGTGGGGCAGGCTGCCTGTTCGTGCGGCTCGCAAGCGCCAAGGGCTCCAAAGCGATAGAGCGTTGCGGCGGGCGTGGTGTAGGCGAGCCGCAGCTGATGCTCGACAGGGGCACATCCGTCATTTTTGTAATGAGCCGCGTAGTACTGCGCGATGCTGGCGTTCATCTCGCTGCCATTGCGATGGCGCTCAAACTGGCGTCTGCAGGTCTCGATGATCTTTGCTACCGACTTGGGTGCCGTCGCGGGAACAAGGGCGAGATGGCCCTCAAATAGCTCGTTGATGCTCAGGAGGCACAGCAGGTCGATCAGCGTCCTTATGGCTGCTCCCTCGGCGGAAAAGTGCGCGGTCATGCGGTTATATCGGTTGCGGTCGACGATGGCCGCATGGGGTCTTGGAGTTTTCTGCCCCGTGGTCCCGGGCTTTTGCCGCGCCTGTGTATTGAGCTCGACGTTGCAGCGCTTGAGGCCGTCCAATGGAAGGAACAGTGCGGTGCGCAGGGTGTTCCGCTTGCTTTCGAGTTCATGACGCTCGTCGGGTTCCCATTCGAGCTTGAGTTTCGTGTCGAGCGCCGTGAGCATATGGGCTAGGCAGCCTACGGTAAGAACGTACGAATCGTTGTCGCGTTTTGGGGCATAGGGGTCTGTCAGCTTGCGAATGTCGGGGTCGCCCATGATCTTTGTGCAGCGCTTCAGCAGTTGAGGGTGGTCGGCCAAGATCGTCGCGAGCGGTAGCGACGCGTAGTTCTTGATGGTCGCGGCGGCAAAGGCGGCGTCATATTCGTTTGCATATGCTCGCTCAATGCGGGCATCCAGAATGCTTTTCTTATCGCCGTCTTCAGCGTGGTGGTTTGTCATAGCTTCTCCAATCGGTTGATGTTCGTGCTGTTTGTTGATGTGTTGGTTGTCGTGAGTGATGTGCTTGCCGTGGGTGATGTGCTGACGTTGGGGTGCTATGCGGTTTTCAATGAGCCCGTGAGGCAGTTGCTGCAGGGGCGGGATGGAACGGCCCATGCAAGGCGGAAGGCATCGTGCTCAAAATCGAGACAACAATGCCCTGGGTGCCTCACATGTGGCAGTTACCTCATTAAGTTGTCATTGCGTTTGGGGTTGTACTTTGCCGATCTTCTTTCTCTTACACGCTAAAAACTGAAACTTCATATGCTCGATCTACTTAAAACCGCAACGGCGGGTTTTTATCAACTTATATGTCGGAACGTGTCTTTGCAAGTACTTTTTTGCGTTTGTTTTAAATGGGGTGGTTTTGCAACCGTCACGCGCCACGCTATGCGAACGTGCCCTGGCTCGGATAAGATAGTGCGCGATAAAAACGATGCAAGGAGGCTTATATGGCAATCAAAGCCATCGCGATGGATATCGACGGTACGCTCACCAACGATCAGAAAGTGATTAGCCCGCGTACGCGCGAGAAGCTGCTCGCGGCGCAGGAGTCGGGCATTAAGCTCATTTTGGCTTCGGGCCGTCCCGCATGGGGGCTGCACGCCTTGGCGCAGGAGCTCGACCTTCAAAACCATGACGGTCTGCTGGTTGCCTTTAATGGCGCGCATGTGGTCGACGCTCAGACCGATGAGGTCCTTTTTGACCAGGCCATGCCGGCTGACGAGCTGCACCGTCTGATTGATCATCTGCGCAATTTCGACGTGATCCCTATGATTTCGCTCGGTCGCGATTTGCACGTCGAGGACTCGTACCATTGCATGATCACGCTGCCTGACGGCTTGCAGAAAAACATCGTCAAATACGAGCGCGATGCCTGCGACCTTAAGATCCGTGAGGTCGAGAGCTTGCATGAGGTCGTGGACACTTATCCCGTGGACAAGCTGCTGACGGCGGGCGATCCAGCCTACCTGCAGGCGCATCACGAGGAGATGTATGCGCCCTTTAAGCAGACGCTTTCGGGCATGTTTACGGCCGACTGGTACTTTGAGTACACGGCGCCCGGTATCGACAAGGCCCGCGCGCTCGAGGGCGCCCTGCCCAAGCTCGGCATCGATGCCAGTGAGGTCGTATCGTTTGGCGACGGCCAGAACGACAAGTCCATGATTGAGTGGGCCGGCACCGGTGTTGCCATGGGCAACGCCGTCGATGAGGTTAAGGCTGTAGCCCAGATGGTGACCGCCAATAACAACGAAGACGGTATTGCGGTGGCGCTGGATAAGCTGCTGGGTTAGAATCGCCGATAGTGCATGGTTCGGGCGTCCGCTTGCGGGCGCCTTTTTG
>URUC01000025.1 GCA_900550965.1 uncultured Collinsella sp.
CTGCGGTGACTTGGCTGCACCGTGTGCTGCCGAAGGGGCTTTGCGCGATGACTAGGGCTGAAAAAGAAAGTGAGTGTGGGCCCTGCCGTTCGTTCGAGCGGCAGGGCCCACTCTTTGTATGGAGGCCTTTTTACTGTTAGTCGAGGACGCCTCTGGACAGTTAGTTCAAATTCGTGTTTTCTAGAGAGTAGGAGAAGATCGATTTGGACTCATTCAGCCTATTTTTGGCAATCTGAATCGATAAAGACGCTCTGTCAAGCTGGGAACGGCCCAATACTGGGTCCGCGCCGGCTTCCAAGCGGCAGTTTCGTGCCCAAGGCCACGGCCAAATTATACGTATCTGAACTAACCGCCCATCACTCTCCGCCAACCTTTTTATCCAAACCAAATCAGCCAACGTACGCCATGGCAACCCCCGGTAGGTCGCAGGGTGGCGGCTGAGCCTTTCCCTCGGGAAACTTCGCGAAGCCCAGTTCCCGAGGGAAAGGTATGGTCTGTGTAATACCAGATAAACAGTACATTTTTGCTAGATTGGTATTTGACTGAAGAACCAATTGGTATGGCTTATTAAGCCTACCTTGCCGTTGACGCTCATTTTACTGCCGTTGGCGGACTTCCGAACTTGGTTGCGCAAGTGCTCCCATATATTGATATGACCTAGTAGGTGGCTATCTGGTTACTACCAGTTGGCCCCTTGGTAACGGGTGGCCCCATTGTGCGGAATGTACCGAACATCCCCGTTTGATACGTTTTCCCATGCTGCCGGGGGGGGGCGTCCTCGGCATGTCGGAAGAAAGGAGCCCAGGTGCGCAGGAATTCCATTTTTACGAAACGGTGGGTGAAGGGAAGCGCGGTCCTCGTTGCCACTGCAGCGACGCTCGTGTTTGCCAATCCCCAGCAGGCGATTGCCACGCCACTCAAGGGCGTCGACTCAGCGACCGTGTCCCAGTCTGCCTCGAATGTCGTCGACATCGATTTCGCTGACGGCATCAAGGGCCGTATTACGTTCCTCGAGGACGGTATTTTCCGTTATAACGTCGACCCCAAGGGTGAGTTTTCCGATTACGCCACACCGCGCAGTAAGTCCCACACGGCTAAAATCCAGGCTCAGCCCGATACCTCGGACACCTACAGCAAGCCGAGCGCGACGGTTGCCGACAAGGGCGACACTATCGAGATCACCGGCGGAAAGGCGACCGTGATCCTGGACAAGGCGACTGGCAAGATGAGTATCAAGTCAGGCGACCGTGTCGTGGTTTCCGAGTCCGCGTCCCTCGACCTTGATAAGAAGGGTACCGTCCAGACGCTCGCCAAGGAGAAGTCCGAGAACTTCTTTGGCGGCGGCACCCAGAACGGACGCTTCCTGCACACCAACCAGACCATCGCCATCTCCAACACGAACAACTGGACTGATGGCGGCGTTGCCTCGCCCAACCCGTTTTATTGGACGAGTGACGGCTACGGCGTACTCCGAAACACGTTTGCAGAGGGTTCCTACGACTTCGGTTCCACGGACTCATCGACGGTCACGACTTTGCACAGCGAGAATGAGTTTGATGCCTACTACTTCGTGGCGACCAACGAGGGCGCTTCGAACGTGGCAACCGAGATGCTGCAGGACTACTACAAGGTGACCGGTAACCCGGTACTGCTGCCCGAGTACGGGTTCTACCTTGGTCATCTTAATGCCTATAACCGTGATGGCTGGTCAACGACCTCGGGTCAAAAGAAGTGGGAGACCAAGGGCAGTAAGTCCTCGAGCGAGAAGGGCGACGTTAAGTACGAGTCTGGCATGTCGACGGGCTACAAGCTCGACGGCACACTTGCGGCCGAGACGCTCAACGGTGAGGGCCCTTCGGTTGATACCGAGAACATGAAAGCGACCGATTTCGACCGCCAGTTCTCTGCTCGGCAGGTTATCGATGACTACGAGGACAACGACATGCCGCTCGGTTGGTTCCTGCCGAACGACGGCTACGGCGCCGGCTATGGCCAGAACGGTTACTACAAGACCGGCGGCGTCAACTCCGACGGAACGAGCTCGGCCGACCGTCTTAACGCTGTGCGTGCCAATGTCGACAACCTTAAGAAGTTCACCGAGTATGCCAACTCCAAGGGTGTGAGCACGGGCTTGTGGACCCAGTCCAACCTTGAGCCCGACAGCAACTCCGAGACCCCGTGGCACCTGCTTCGCGACTTCGACGCCGAGGTCAAGACGGGAGGCATCTCTACCCTTAAGACCGACGTTGCCTGGGTTGGATCTGGCTACTCCTTTGGTCTTAATGGCATCAAGACAGCTTATGACACGGTGACGACCGGCGCTAACAAGCGCCCCAACATCATCACGCTCGATGGTTGGGCCGGCACGCAGCGCTTTGGTGGCATTTGGACCGGCGACCAGTATGGCGGTAACTGGGAGTACATTCGCTTCCATATCCCCACGTATATCGGTCAGAGTCTTTCGGGCAACCCCAACATCGGCTCCGACATGGATGGCATCTTTGGCGGCGACCCCATCATCTCTGCGCGTGACTACCAGTGGAAGACGTTCACGCCCTCTATGCTTGACATGGACGGTTGGGGCACCTACCGTAAATCGCCCATGACGCACGGCGATCCCTACACAGGCATCTCGCGCTTCTACCTCAAGCTCAAGGCGCAGCTCATGCCCTATATCTACACGAGCGCGGCCTCGGCGGCCAACATCGAC
The DNA here is from genome assembly GCA_900550965.1 of uncultured Collinsella sp. GTDB lineage: Bacteria > Actinomycetota > Coriobacteriia > Coriobacteriales > Coriobacteriaceae > Collinsella. Next base: position 2,711 of record URUC01000025.1, read on the forward strand.
ACGGGTAACGGCGATGCCGGCCTGCCCATGATCCGCGCCATGCTGCTTTCCGACAACTCCGAGTACGCCGCAAGCACTTCGACGCAGTACCAGTATATGTTCGGTGAGAACTTCCTAGTGGCACCGGTGTATCAGGATACCCAGGCAGACGAGAACGGCAACGACATTCGCAATGGGATTTACCTCCCCAACTACGGCACCGACGAGAATCCCACCATCTGGATCGATTACTTCTCGGGTAAGCAGTATCGCGGCGGCCAGGTTCTCAACAACTACGAGGCTCCGCTTTGGAAGCTGCCGCTGTTTGTGAAGGCCAACGCTATCGTGCCGATGTACGCCGAGAACAACAACCCCGAGGCAGTGAGCGACACCAACACCAAGGGTACCGACCGCAGTCAGCGTATCGTCGAGTTCTTCGCCACCGAGGGCGACGGCACCTTTACGCAGTACGAGGACGACGGCTCCTCCATCGAAAACAACACGACTGAGGACGATTCCTACGGCACGATCGACAATATCTCCTACGGTGAGCATGTGAGCACCGTCTACAGCTCCAAGGCCGCAGGCGGCACCGCGACCTTTACCGCCGAGGCCTCGAAGGGCGGCTACAACGGCTACGACTCCAACCGCACCACGACCTTCGTGGCCAATGTGTCCGCCAAGCCCACGAGCGTTGTCGCCAAGAACGGCGGATCCGCACTCAACGTGGTTGAGGTCGACTCGCAGGAGACCTTTGACGCCGCGACCCCCGAGGCCGGCCAGGCGGTCTACTTCTACAGCGAGACCCCCAACCTCAACCACTACGGCAGCGATGCGGACGGCACCGAGGCCGAGCAGGGCGAGAGCTTTAACAACACCAAGATCACCACGAACCCCAAGGTCTACGTCAAGTTCGCGAAGACCGATGTTGCTGCAGCGGCGCAGACGCTTGAGCTGGGCGGTTTCGTGAATGCCGACGCCACGCTCACAGCCGATCGCCTCAACGAGAACCTCTCCGCACCCACGAACCTTGCTGCCCCCGAGGACGTCACGACCCCAACGAGCATAAAGCTCACCTGGGGAAAGGTCGATGGTGCTACCTCCTACGACCTTAAGGTCGACGGCACTGTGTTTGCCGTGGGTGATGCGGCCGAGTTCACGCACACCGACCTCGCCTACAATAGCAAGCACACCTACCAGATTCGTTCGCGCAACGCCGAGGGTTACTCCGCCTGGAGCGATGTGCTCGAGGCGAACTCCGCACTCGATCCGTGGCGGAACGTCCCCGACGCCGAGGAAATCACCTGGGAGGGCTCACTTTACGGCAGCCATAAGGCCGAGCTTGCCTTCGACCATGAGTTCCAGTCGGGCGACGGCGGTTTCCACTCCGGTGGCAACGATCTGGGCAAGGCGCTTACCGTTGACTATGGACGCGCTTACAAGCTCGATAAGCTCGAGTACTATCCGCGCGATGACGCCGGCAACGGCACTGTGACCAAGATGCGTGTTGAGACGAGTCTCGATGGCGTCCACTGGACGAGCCAGGAGGTCGATTGGGCACGTTCCGCTGATTGTAAGACGGTAGCGTTTGACGGCACCGTGGCCGCCCGTTACGTGCGCATGACACCGCTCGCCTCGGTCGGCAATTTCTTCTCCGCGTCCGAGATTGCCATCTACAAGACCGACGGCACGGATGGCTTCGCCGTGGGCTCCAACCTCAACAAGGCCACGATCTCCGACGGAGACTACTCCAACATGAAGAACTATCTGGGCCTCGAGAACCGCGAGCCCGATACCCCGACGTTCGGTTCGCAGATCCGCGACCACTTCGCCGACCTCAACGATAACGGCGTTTACGACGTCTACGATTACTCGTTCACCATGGCGGGTCTTGACGGCGGCACTAAACAAAAGGGCAAGGTCGCAGGTTCGCTCGCGGTGATTCCGAGCAAGACCGAGGTCGAGGCCGGTGATGAGATCACCGTTGATGTCTATGCGGCCGACGCCAAGAACGTCAACGCCCTGGGCGCTCTCGTCAACTTCAAGAGCGACCAGTTCGAGTTTGTGTCCGAGAGCATCGCGCAGGACGGCTCGACTGCCGGCATGGAGAACCTGTCTCGCGAGAAGGTCCAGTTCGCGGACAGAACGCAGACTATCAATCTCGCCTTTGCCAACCGCGGCGATGGCAAGCTCTACAACGGTACCGGCGCGGTGGCGAGTTTCAAGCTCAAGGCCAAGACCGCCGGCAAGGTCGAACTGCCCTCGACATCTTGGCTCATCGGTCCGGCATGCGACGCACTTGAGTTTGCGAGCGACGGCACGGTGACGATGCCGGATGTTCCTCAGCCAACGGTCGCCGAGTACGGTCAGGATGCCTTCAACATCACGATGACCAACGATGAGCTCACGACCGACGACGGGACCAACGTCGAGAAACTTATCCAGCAGAAGAGCTATAACGCGCTGTTCGATAATAACGAGGGCGACAACGGCTTTGAGTTCCTATGGAACTGGAGCGGCAACTGGGACAGCGAGGGTAAGCTTCCGAGTTACGTGAAGCTTCCCACCACGATGACATTCGCATTTAAGACGCCTTCGAAACTCGATAGTGTCGAGGTCGTTAACCGCAACGGTGGCAACGGAACCGTGCAGAAGATCAAGGCTGTCGTGACGTTCGAGGATGGCTCGACCCAAGAGTTCGCGGGCGGGGAGTACGATTCCTTCCGGGCTCGCTACGCTTTTGGCCTCTCTGCCGAGAACAAGGGCAAGAAGGCGACCAAGGTCGAGGTCACGCCGCTTGAGGCATCGGGTGACCAGATGCTCACACTGCGTGAGGTCAACTTCAACTACACGCAGGGTGTCGAGGCCATCGAGGGTGTCGAGCTAGGCAAGAACCAGACCGAGTTCTTTGAAGGCGACGTTACGCTCGTCGACGCCAAGGCCACGCCTGAGAGCGCCGGCTACCCCTATGTGACGGTCGAGAGCTCCGACCCCTCTGTGGTAAGCGTCTCCGCTGTTCAGGCTGGCGATAGCGTGAGCTACTACCTGCGTGCCAACAAGGCCGGCAAGGCAAAGATCACGGTGGCGTCGGTACTCGACCCCTCCAAGACCGCATCCTATGAGGTCGAAGTCAAGGCTGGTGTCGATACCTCTGCGCTCGTGGCAGCGCTTTCCGAGGCCGCGGGCTACAGCGAATCCGTCTACACTAAGGATTCCTATGCAGCTCTCACCGCTGCGGTCGAGGCGGCTCAGAAGCTCCTCGACGGCGGCCAAGGCAGCTATAGCAAGAAGGATGTCGCAGACGCCACAGCCAAGATCGAGAAGGCAATCGACGGCCTCAAGATGCGCCCTGTCGATGAGAAGATTCTTATCAACACGCCCGAGAACCGCAAGAACGTCAAGGTGGCCGGCTTCTCGAGTGAGGCCGACTACGAGGGCAGCAACGCCGTCAACGCTCTCGACGGCGACGAGCGGACGCTTTGGCACAGCGACTGGGCCCATGGGACCGGTATGCCCCAGTATCTGAGTGTCGACCTGGGCCGCGACTACGATCTCACCGACGTTACATTCCTGCCGCGCCAGGACGGCGGCACTAACGGCGATATCTTCGAGGCCGAGATACTGGTCTCCGACACTGCCGACGGTTATGAGATGGGCACCGCCGCGTCGATGGGTACGTTCGCCTTCGACAATGACGGCCGCGTGCTCACCGACCGTGGCGACTGGAAACAGATGAGCTTTGGCGCCGCGCGCGGTCGCTACGTGACCGTCAAGGTGATTCACGCCGGCGGTGGCAACGTTGATGCCTACTGCAGCATGGCGGAGCTCAAGTTCTACGGTACGGCCGTCCCCGATCCGGTGGCGAAGGATGATCTCGCTACCGCGATCGAAAAGGTTGATGCCGAGGTTGCTGCCGGCGACCTCAAGGCCGGTGACTACACCGAGGCCTCCTGGACGGCGCTCGAGAACGCCCTGGCGAGCGCCCGCGCCATCTTGAGCGACGAGAAAGCCACGCAGGACGAGGTCGACCAGGCGCTCAGGGCGCTCGAGAGCGCCCGCGGCGCGCTCGAGAAGACCCCGGTGGCCCCGGTCGAGAAACCGACTAAGAAGCAGCTCAAGGCCCTGGTCAAGCAGGCGAAGGAGACTGACACTAGGGGCAAGACGGCCGAGTCTGTCAAGGCCCTGACGGATGCCATTACCTACGCCGAGGACGTCTTGGGTGCTGAGAATGCTTCCGACACCCAGCTCCAGGCGGCCTATGACCAGCTCAAGCTGGCTATTGAGAGCCTCAAGGATGCCGATTCCGGCAATCAGGGCGGCTCGGGCAACCAGGGTTCCGGCAATGGCTCGAACGGCGGCAACCAGGCGGGCAAGCCCGCAGGCGACAAGGCCCAGGGCAGCAAGAAGAACGGTTCGGCGATTCCCAATACCGGAGACCAGACGGCGGCGACCGTCGCGACCGTCGGTGGTCTTGGCGCCATCATCGCCGCGATCGGCGCTTTCTTCCATCGTCGCAGCAAGGCTAAGTAGCCCCAGCAACAGCTAAGCAAGCGTGCCCGCCGTCCCACCCAAGGACGGTGGGCACGCTTTTTGAATGTAGGCGGAAAGCTCCGACCCTTCGGCCTTAATCTCGCAAAGCGTTCCGTCTCCCGCCGAACACATCAGCATCGGCGGCTATACTTGAATTATTTGCAGTTAAGGGTCGCGGATTCGCCGCGTCACCGCTCTCAACAGGAGGTCTTTGTTTATGGCAGATCAAAAGCCGGTTGTCGGGATCATCATGGGTTCCAAGTCCGATCTGGGCGTTATGGAAGGCTGCACCGCCGAGCTCGAGGCACTGGGTGTGCCCTATGAGCTCGTGATCGCGAGCGCGCACCGCACGCCGGCGAAGGTCCACGAGTGGGCTTCGACTGCCGCCGATCGCGGTATCAAAGTGATTATCGCCGCCGCCGGCAAGGCCGCTCACCTGGGTGGTGTCGTGGCTGCCTTTACGCCGCTGCCGGTTATCGGCGTGCCTATGAAGACGAGTGACCTGGGCGGTATGGATTCGCTGCTGTCGATGGTGCAGATGCCTTCGGGCGTGCCCGTGGCCTGCGTTGCCATCAACGGTGCCAAGAACGCCGCCATCTATGCCACGCAGATTCTGGGTGCTTGCGACCCCGAGTACCGCAAGGTTATCGAGAAAATGAAGCAGGAGATGGCCGACGCCTAGGCGTTCCGCCGTTTCACCGCAGTATAAGGAGAGCCATGTCCGATTATCAGGGAAAACGATTCAAGGCTTCTCAGATTCCCGATCCGTCGAAGCCGGGTGCTGCCCATGCGGCACAGCAGGGTCGGACATCCTCTCCTCAGCAGCCGCGCGCGCCGCGTTCCGTAACGCCGACGTCCCATCGCCGTCAGGATACGCCTGCTGCTTATCGCCCTTCGTCATACAGTACGGCCAAGAAGTCACCTCGCTCTTCGGCGCATACCGCGCCATCGAGCTATACCGAGCCGCTGCGCAAAAAGCGCCGCTCCGTCATTCCCATTCTGCTCATCATCATTGGCATTGGCCTGATCGTTGCTGCGGCCGCCATCTTTATTAATGCCCAGATTGGCTACAAGCAGGCGAGCGAGTCGTATCAAAAAATCGAAAAGCAATATGTGAGCGACAAGGACGCCAGCGGCGTGCCGATTATCGACTTCAACGCGCTCGCCCAGACAAATCCCGAGGTTGTGGGTTGGATTTACGCGCCCGGCACCAACATCAACTACCCCGTGGTGCAGACCAACAACAACTCCAAGTACCTCAACACGCTGTTCGACGGTACGGCCAATGCCTCGGGAGCCATCTTCTTGGATAGCGACGACACCGCGCCGGGCATGGTGGATCAGCAGACCACGATTTACGGCCATCACATGAACGACGGTTCGATGTTCAACGTGATTTCGCGTACGACCGATCAGGCGACGTTCGACAGCATGGAATACGTGTACTACATCACGTGCGATGCGACGTATAAGTTGCGCCCGCTGGCGACCAAGGTGGTCGAGGACACGTATGCCAAGGCGCGCACGCCCAACTTTGAGGGCGATGACGGACTGAAGAATTACCTGTCCGAGATGCTCGACGGTGCCTCTGCCGTGGCGAGCGATGCCACCGACCGTGCCGCTTCGGCAACCAAGGTCGTAACGCTTGTGACCTGTCGCTCGCTGTCGCTGAGCAACACACGCGCCGTCATGGTGCTCACGCCGGTCGAGGAATAAAGTGTCCGGGAGCCCCGTCCCAAAAAGACTGCCCTGGAAATCAAAAGGAGAAATGATGTTTGAGAATGGCAAATCGATGCCTTCGGTTGATGCTTGGCTGCGCGAAGCCAAGGCCGATGTTTCGGCGGCTGATTGTGGGATGTACCTGACACACAACGGCGTGGTGCGCGCGACGCCCAAGGCCGAGGTGCGTGGGGTCGAGACCGATGGTGTGGCGCCTGGACATAAGGTGGGCGGCATGGCGTTTGGCTTCGATGCCGAAAAGGTGCAGGCCGCTATCGAGGCAACGCACGCGATGCCGGGTATCGGTTACGTGCGCGTGTGGTTGGCGAGTGGCGAGCTCGCCGTGGGCGACGACATCATGCTCGTGCTCATTGGCGGGGACATTCGCCCGCATGTGGTCGATGCGCTGCAGGCGCTCGTCGGTACCATCAAAAATGAGTGTGTGAGCGAGGTCGAGCGCGAGGCGTAGAGGCTTGCGTCGATAGAAGGCTCGTTTATAAAAATGCCCGCCGGTACGTGTGATACCGGCGGGCATTTTGTGTTTTGGGCGCGGTGGGCGCTACACGCGCGTCGCATCCTTGGGACTCATGGTCATGCTCTGGAAGCGGTTCTCCATGTAGTCGTTATCGAAATACTTGCCGTAGAACTGCGCGACGGGAATATCCGGCTCCGTGCCGTTGACGCGCTGGTACCAGTAGTCGAGCGACTGCAGCGTCATGACGCCGTCGACCAGCATAATGACGGTAAAGATGACGGTAGCCGAGTAGCGACTCTTCCACGGAATCATGTTGATGAGCTTGAGCAGCCTCGGCAACAGCAGCTTGATCCAGATAAGGCCACCCAGGCCCCACAGGCAGGCAAAGCCCGTGCAGGTGCGTCCGCCCGTAAGGACGGCGAGTGGGTCGGGCATGCCGAACAGCTTCATGTGCGAGTAGCTCCACGAGACCACGCCAAATGAGGTCTGCATAAACCAGCCCACGAACACCTCAAAGCTCGCGCCGAGCACAGCGCTTACCAGGAAAATGATGATGGGGTTCTTTTTATAGAAGCGGTTGAGCACCATGGTCATGAGTACGGCGCCAAAGCCATAGATGGGGCTGAAGGGACCAAACAGCATGCCGGCGCGGTTCTGGTAGACGCCCGGGTCGTCGACTGTCATATGCCAGATGTCCTCGGCGATCAGGCCGAGCACGCAGCAGACGAAGAATACCCAGAACAGGTTGAAGTAGTTGAGCTTGATGTAGCCCTCGCCGGTTTCATCGCGGCCGAGCATGCCCTCCGCCGCGGCGTCACGGTCGAGCATCTCCTGCAGGCGGCGCCGCAGTTCGCGCTCCTGGCGCAGCGTGGGGTCGACGGTTGCCGAAAGTGCAACGAGGATGCCGAGCTGGATCGCGGGACGCAGCAGGAAGGGCCCGATGCCCTGGAGCATCACGTCGACCAAAAGCTCGACGACGGTGAATGCAATAAGGATGTAGGACAGGCGGGCGGCGTTGCGGCGCTGGTTTTTGATAAGGTCCAGGCCAAAGATGATCAGGATGACGGCACTTGCCGCAGAGAGCATGATGCCGGCGACGATGAGTCCAACCGAGACCAGCATATTGTCGCCGAGCTTTTCGGCGGCGTTGCCGTTGATGAGCGCGGTGATGACCTGCCACATAAAGGCGCCGACCGACGGGAGTGTGCCCACGCCGGATAGGATGCACAGGACGGCGTACACCTTAATGATGAGGGGAATCTTCTTGACCTCCGTGGCGCTGGGGACGCTGGGGTCGAGTTCGTTTCGATCCATACAGAACCTTTCTCGCTTTGTCCTAGGCTACAAGGATACGCCGCCGACCTGCCAAAAGACAGGACGAACGTCCCAATTGCAACTTTGTAATCCCCAACGGTGGACGCGGCGGCCATCTGGGGGCGCGGGCGCTTGCACTGGACAGACCGATAAAATGTTTGGCCACAAAACGGATTATTAGCTCGGTGGGCTTTTAAAAAGCGCTGCTCATGCGCTGGGGAGCGCGTCGTGCCGTGCGTATAATAAGGCGGGTAACGCCAAAATACGAGGCTCTGAGGGGATGCCATGTCTCAAGAAACCATCCGCGCGGCCGAGCGTGCCGCGGGACAGGTGAACGCCATGTCGACGTATGATCCGGACTCCGACCAGCTGCATGAGGAATGCGGCGTTTTTGGTGTTTGGGCGCCCGATCGCGACGTGGCTCGACTGACGTACTTTGGCCTGCGTGCACTGCAGCACCGTGGCCAAGAATCGGCGGGAATCGCCGTGGGTGACGGCGGTACGGTTATGGTCCGCAAGGATCTGGGCCTGCTCGACCGCGTGTTCTCCAACGCCGACCTGTCGACGCTCTCCGGTCAGCTGGCCGTGGGTCATGTGCGCTACGGCACCGCCGGCGCCAAGAGCTGGGAAGCCTCTCAGCCACACCTCTCTACCATCAATAGCGTCATTATCGCGCTCGCGCACAACGGCACCCTCGTCAACACCGACGAGCTGCGCCGCCAGCTGATCGAGCTGGGCGTGCCGTTCCTCTCCAATTCGGATTCCGAGGTCGCGACCAAGCTCATCGGCTACTTTACTCAGCGTACGGGCCACCTGCGCGAGGGCATTCGCAAGACCATGGAGCTCGTGCGCGGCGGTTATGCCATGACGCTCATCAACGAGCAGGCGCTCTACGCCTTCCGCGATCCGCACGGCATTCGCCCGCTCGTGTTGGGCAAGCTGGTGGACGAGGGCCTGGACCAGGCCGATGCCGCATCCGTTTCGCAGCTGCCGTCGCAGGACGGCGCCGCGACGGTTGACTCCGCCGTCCGTGTCACGCGCGCCGGCGGCTGGGTCGTCGCCTCCGAGACTTGTGCGCTCGACATTGTGGGTGCCGAGTACGTCCGCGACGTCCGTCCCGGCGAGATTTTGCGCATCAGCGCCGAGGGCCTTGTGTCCGAGCAGGGCGTGCCTGCCGCCGAGGAGCCTGCTAACTGCATCTTTGAGCAGGTCTACTTCGCTCGCCCCGATTCCATCATGAACGGCAAGAGCGTCTACGCTTGCCGTTATGACATGGGTCGTCAGCTGGCACATGAGGAGCCCGTCGAGGCCGACCTGGTCATCGGCGTGCCCGACTCCGGCCTGCCGCCCGCGGAGGGCTATTCGCACGAGAGCGGTATTCCCTTTGGCGAGGGCCTTATCAAGAACCGCTACGTGGGCCGCACGTTTATCGAGCCTACGCAGGAGTTGCGCGCCATGGGCGTGCGTATGAAACTCAACCCGCTGCGCGACAACATCGAGGGCAAGCGCCTGGTCGTCATCGATGACTCCATTGTGCGCGGCACCACCATGGTGCAGCTCGTCAAGATGCTGCGCAACGCCGGCGCCAAGGAGATTCACATTCGCATCAACTCGCCCGAGGTCATCTGGCCGTGCTTCTACGGTATCGATACCGACGTGCAGTCGCAGCTCATCAGCGCCAACAAGACGGTCGATGAGATCTGCGAGTATATCGGCGCCGATTCGCTGGCCTTCCTTTCGGTCGAGGGCCTGCTGAAGGTTATGCCCAAGGGCGGTTACTGCGATGCGTGCTTTACCGGACGCTACCCCGTGGCGATTCCCGAGAGCTTTGGCCGCGACAAGTTCATGGAGGGCTTTAAGCCCCGCAACCTGGACAAGCCGCTTCACTTTGACGACGACGCCGTGGTCGAGAAATACGACGACCGCAGCTGGGAAGAGGAACACGGCGAGGCCTAAAACCTGCCATTTAGGGACAGGTTTATTTTGGTAGGTTTTACCTGCTGTTTTGTTGATATGACGGCGCGCGCTGTTATGGCGCGCGCCGAAATGAACGCAACTATGAGCACCGTTTGGCGCCCGCGCGTCGGACGGTAATGGGAGAGGAAGGCTCAGATGAGCGACAGCAAGCATGTGACGTACGAGGACGCCGGCGTCGATACCGCCGAGGGTGGTCGCGCCGTCGACGCTATTAAGCAGATGGTCAAGGACACCAACCGCCCCGAGGTTATCGGCGGCATCGGTGGCTTCGGCGGCCTGTTCTCGGCCGCCGCGCTTAAGGATATGGAAGACCCGATCCTGATCAGCGGCACCGACGGCGTGGGCACCAAGCTCGTGCTCGCCCAGATCATGGACCGTCACGAGACGGTGGGCCAGGACCTGGTCGCCATGTGCGTCAACGACATTTTGGCTTCGGGCGCCGAGCCGCTGTTCTTCCTGGATTACGTTGCCATCGGTCACATTGAGGCCGAGCACATGGCAAAGATCATCAAGGGTGTGGCCGACGGCTGCAAGCTCGCGGGCTGCGCGCTCGTGGGCGGCGAGATGGCCGAGCACCCCGGCGTCATGGCTCCCGCCGACTACGACCTCGCCGGCTTTACCGTGGGCGTCGTCGACCGTCCCAAGATGCTTGACCCCGCGAACGTTCGCCCCGGCGATGTGATCCTGGGTCTGCCTTCCACCGGTGTGCACTCCAACGGCTACTCGCTCGTGCGCAAGGTCATCGGCGTTGACGGCATCAAGCCGGGCACGCCCGAGGCCGCCGCTAAGGCCGAGGAACTGAGCCGTCCGCTCGAGGAGCTCGACGGTGCTTCGCTGGCCGATGCTCTGCTGGCCCCTACGCGCATCTACGTCAGGCCGATTCTGGAGCTGCTGCGCGGCGGCGCCAACGTGCACGCCATCGCCCACATCACCGGCGGCGGCATCACCGAGAACCTCAACCGCGCGCTCGCCGACGATGTCGATGCCGTGGTCACCCGCAGCGGCGCCGAGATGGGCTGGGATGTTCCGCCCGTCATTACTTACGTGTCGCGTCAGGCCGAGCTCGCGCCCAACGAGGCATGCAAGACCTTCAACATGGGCGTCGGCCTGTGCCTGATCGTTGCCCCCGAGGACGAGGCTGCCGTGACCGAGGCTCTGGTCGCGCTGGGCGAGAAGCCGTTCCGCGTGGGCGAGTGCGTCGAGGGTTCCGGTAAGGTCGTGTACTCCGATGAGCGCTAGCGAGCAGATGGCTGCTGCCGAGGGCCTGGGCTTTGTGCCCTACACCCGTCCGACCGGCACCGATACGGCCGAGCCGCTTAAGATTGGCGTGCTTATCAGCGGCTCGGGTACCAACCTGCAGGCGCTGATCGACCTAATCGCCGCCGGCAAGCTCAGCGCCTCGATTGAGCTTGTGGTGTCGAGCCGTCCTTCGGCCAAGGGCCTGCAGCGCGCTGAGCGCGCGGGCATCCAGACGCTCACGCTGTCCAAGGATGTCTACGCCGACCCTATTGCCGCCGACGAGATCATCGCGCACGAGCTTCTCGAGCGCGGCTGCGAGTATGTGGTCATGGCCGGCTACATGCGCATGGTGCACACGCCGCTGCTGGCGGCGTTTCCCAACCGCGTGGTCAACTTGCATCCGGCGCTGCTGCCGAGCTTTACCGGTGCGCATGCGATTGACGATGCCTTTGCGCGCGGCGTCAAGGTAACTGGCGTGACCGTGCATTTTGCCAACGAGATCTACGACAACGGTCCCATCATCGCCCAGCGCACACTGGCTGTTGAGGAGGGCTGGGATGTCGACACGCTCGAGGAGCACATCCACGCGATTGAGCACGTGCTGTATCCCGAGGTCGTGCAAATGCTCGCCGACGGCCGCGTCCACGTGCTGGAGAGCGGCAAGGTCGCAATTGATGCGCCCCGCGGCTAGCGGCGCACAGTACAATTTAGCCGAGTAGTCAGGGTGGTCATTGGCGCCAAGGCGCGCGTGGCCACCTTTTGTTTTGGGTAGTCACCCGCGACGTTCTTGAATGACTAGTCGTTTAAGAACGTCGCAGGTGACTAGGTGAGAGAGGTGAGCGCATGGCGGATAACGAAGCGCTGTTTACGCCTGAGCTGGTGTTTTTTGATTGGGAGTGTGCGACGCCGGGTGAGGTGTTTGCGCAGCTCGAGAGTGAGCTTGCTCCGCGCGGCTACATTGCCGACGGTTGGCTCGACGCCGTTCGCACGCGCGAGGATGCCTATCCCACGGGTCTTGCCATGCCGGCGGCAAACATTGCCATTCCGCATACCGATCCGGGGTTTGTGGCCAAGCCCTATATCGCGGTGGTGAAGCCCGCCGCGCCCGTGACATTTAACGCTATGGCTGGCATGGGCGCTCCGGTGCCGGCGCAGATCGTCATCAATCTGGGCATCGCCGAGCCGGGCGGCCAGGTCGAGGCCCTGCAGGCGCTCATGAACATCTTTATGGACGCCGATGCCGCAGCCGACGTGCTCGGCCAGACCACGCCGCAGGGCATGGCCGACGCTATCCGCCGTCACTTCTAAGGTGCCGGCTGCCAGAGCTGTCCCCTTTGCACCAAAATGGTGCAGATTAACCTGTCCCCAATGCACCAAGCGTGCCGCGGGGGCTGCGTTGTGACACAATGGCGTTTGTTCGATTCGTTATGCGAAAGGCCAACTATGGCAAATAAGAAAAAGAACCCCGCACCCGAGCCGACGCCCGAGCAGCAGGCTCGCGCCGCCTCCAGCTCTCGCAAGAAGCAGCGCAAGACCCGCGTGTCCAAGACCGTCAAGATCGTTCTGGTGGTCATCGGCGTGCTGGCAATGCTACTTTCCGTCTCGGCCATGGCGTGCTCCGGCCTGATGTCGCAGGCCGAGGACACCTCGGGCTACAAGCTTACCGGCGGTGTAGCTGCCACTATCAACGGCACCAACCTCACCGAGGACACCGTGACCAAGCAGATCATGAGCATGCGCACGTCCTACGGCTACACCAAGGACAAGGACTGGGCACAGTATCTGGTCGACAACGACCTCACGCCCAAGAAGTACCGCAAGCAACTCATCGACTCCTACACGCAGCAGATTCTGCTTCAACAGGCACAGAAGGAGAACGGCGTGACGGTGTCGGACGAGGAGGTCGAGAAGGCTTGGAAGGACGCGTGCAAGAGCGCGGGCGGTGCCAAGGCCTTTAAGAAGACCCTTAAGACCTACGGCTACACCGAGGACACCTACAAGGACTCGCTCAAGGAGAGCCTGGCGCAGCAAAAGCTTAAGGATGCTGTGGCGCCCACCAGCAAGCCCAAGGACAGCGAGATTGTCGATTACATCAACGAGAACCTGTCCAACTACAACGATGCCCGTCGCTCGTCGAACATCCTGATCAAGGTTGATTCCGACGCTTCCGACGAGGACAAGGCTGCCGCCAAGGCCAAGGCGCAGGAGTGCCTGGACAAGATCAACTCCGGTGAGCTGAGCTTTGAGGACGCCGTTGAACAGTACTCCGAGGACACCGGATCCAAGGAGAAGAAGGGCGATGTGGGCTGGGATAAGCTCACCACCTTTGTCGACAGCTACCAGACGGCGCTCGAGGGGCTCAACAAGGGCGACGTGAGCGAAGTCATCGAGTCGACCTATGGCTACCACATCATCAAGTGCACCGACTACTTCCATGTCGATAATCAGGTTGACGACATCAACCAGGTGCCCAAGGCCATCAAAAAGTACGTCTCCAACGTGGTGAAGACGCAGACGGCAAGCACCGCGTACAGCGAGTGGCTGGAGCAGTACAAGAAGGATGCCGACATCACCGTCAACCCCATGCCCAAAGACGTGCCATACAACGTCAGTCTGAAGGGCGTCACCAAGAGTTCGACCGACGATTCGTCGACGACTGAGTAATCATGGGGCGGTGCTCGCGCGAGTGCCGCCCGCGCTATTAGAGAGGATTTGCAGATGACCAACGAAGAGCTGCAGAAAGAAATGATCGCGGCCATGAAGGCCAAGGACAAGGTTCGCCTGTCCATCATTCGCCAGGTTAAGGCCGAGGTGAAGAATATCGAGGTCAACGAGCGCCGCGATGTGACTGAGGAAGACGTCAACAGCATGATCAAGCGTCTGATCAAGCAGACGAGCGAGACGCTGGAGATGTCCATCAAGGCCGGCACCGACCAGGAGCGTACCGACAACCTGACCGAGCAGGTCAAGATTCTGGAGAGCCTGCTGCCCGCGCAGGTTTCGGGCAAGGAGCTCGAGGCTCTGATCGAGCAGGTCATCGCTGAGCTGGGCGCCACGTCCAAGAAGCAGATGGGCCAGGTCATGGGGGCGCTCGGCAAAGCCACCGGCGGCAACTTCGACAAGCCGGCAGCAGCAAAGATCGTTGGCGCGAAATTGGCGTAAGTGCCGGCCGACACATAGTTGATGTTGAGGGGGGCGTGACCATTGCGGTCGCGCCCCTTTTTTGATGGCAGCTGAAGGGCACTCATTGGGGACAGACTTAAATGAGTGCCCGCTCATTGGGTGCTCATTTAAGTCTGTCCCCAATGAGTGCCTAATGAGTGGGTGGAAGATTGCGGGTTCTTTACGGGAATGTAGTGTGGGCTGCGGAAACGTGGTTCTTTCCGTACAATAGTTCAACTCGTGTAAACGCAGGGAAGGGACATTCATGGCAGACATGATCGAGATCAAGCATCTCAACAAGTACTTTGGCGACCTGCATGTGCTCAAAGATATCAACCTCACCGTCAAGCGCGGCGAGAAGCTCGTAATGATCGGGCCTTCCGGCTCGGGTAAGTCGACGCTCATCCGTTGCGTCGATTATCTGGAGGAGCCCACGTCGGGCGAGGTCATCATCGACGGTACGCCGCTTACCAAAAAGAACCACCTGGAGATGGCTCGCAAGTATAGTTCCATGGTGTTTCAGCAGTTCAACCTGTATCCCAACATGACGGTGCTCGGCAACCTGACGCTCGCGCCCATCAAGCTGCAAAAGAAGAGCAAGGAGGAGGCGACCGAGATCGCCATCGCCGCACTCAAGCGCGTCGGCATGGCGCATAAGGCCGGCGAGTATCCGCAGAATCTCTCGGGTGGTCAGCAGCAGCGCATCGCCATCGCCCGCGCCCTGTGCACCAAGCAGCCCATCATCCTGTTTGACGAGCCGACCTCGGCGCTCGACCCCGAGATGGTCCAGGAGGTTCTGGACGTTATGATTGAGCTCGCGCAGGAGGACATCACCATGATCTGCGTGACGCACGAGATGGGCTTTGCGCGCCAGGTGGCCGACCGCGTCATCTTTATGGAGGACGGCCGCATTCTGGAGGAGGGCACGCCCGAGCACTTCTTCGATAACCCCGAGAACCCGCGCTGCCGCGAGTTCCTGTCCAAGATTCTGCACTAGGCGCGGTGATGGACATGACGGATATGACGAGGGCGGCCGTGTCGCGCCGTCACTTTTTGCAGCTGGCGGGCGCCGGCATGCTTGCGCTGACGGGGACCGCGCTTACCGGTTGCGGCAACTCCACCAGCGGCGAGGGCTCCGACAAGGGGTCCAAGCTTGCGGCCATTAAGTCGCGTGGACATCTGAATGCCGGCGTCAAGAAGGACGTTCCCGGCTATGGCTATTACGACACCGCCAAGGGCCGCTTTGAGGGCATGGAAGTCGATTTGTGCTACCAGATCGCCGCTGCCGTCTTTGGCGTGAGCTACAAGGAAGCCCGTGCCCAGGAGCTTGTCGAGTTTACCGACGTAACGCCCAAGACACGCGGCCCGCTGATCGATAACGGCCAACTCGACGTGGTCGCAGCGACCTACACCATCACCGACGAGCGCAAGAAGAGCTGGGATTTCTCGACGCCGTACCGCACCGACTACGTGGGACTCATGGTCAAGAAGCGTTCGGGCTTTACCTCGATTGAGGACCTGGACGGCAAGGTCATCGGCGTGAGCCAGGGTGCCACCACGCAGGGCCTGATCGAGCAGATGATCAAGGACAACGGCTTTAGCTGCAAGCCCGAGTTTAGGGCCTTTAGCGGCTACCCCATCATCAAGAGCTCGCTCGACGCCGGCAATATCGACGTCTTTGCCATGGACCGCTCCACGCTGGCCGGTTACATGAACGAGACCGTTGAGCTGTTGCAGCCCGAGGTCAAGTTTGGCGAGCAGGGCTACGGCGTGGCGACCAAGAAGGGCTGCGACCTTTCGGCCGTGGTCGATCAGGTGATTTGCAATCGTCTGGCCGACGGCTGGCTCGACCAAGAGGTCAAGACCTGGGGTCTTGTATAGGCGCATCGTCCAAGGAAGGAATCAAATGCTCGAAGGATTATTTGACGCCGACCGTTGGTCGACGACATTTCAAAACATGGGGCCCTTCTGGGAGGGCTTTGGCGTGACGCTACAGGTGGTCGTTGCCGGTCTGCTGCTGTCGCTGGTGCTGGGCACGCTGCTGGGTGTGTTCTCTACCACCCGTTCGCGCGTGCTGCGCGCCATAAGCCGCGTATACGTGGAGTTTTACCAGAACACCCCGTTGCCTGCGCAGGTGCTCTTTATGTACATGGCCGGTCCGCAGTTTTTGCAGGTCATAACCGGTGCCGACCAGCCGGTGCGCATCGCGCCGTTCGTGCTGGGCTTCTTGGGTGTGGGCCTGTATCACGCGGCCTACATTTCGGAGGTCATCCGCACTGGTATCGAGGCGGTTCCGCGCGGTCAGATGGAGGCGGCCCAGAGCCAGGGCTTCACCCGAGCGCAGGCGTACTGGTACATCGTGCTGCCCCAGACGTTCAAGATCATTCTGCCGCCGCTGTGTAACCAAGCGCTCAACCTGGTCAAGAACACGTCGGTGCTGGCGCTTGTGGCCGGCGGCGACCTTATGTACCGTTCCGACAACTTTGTGAGTCTGTACGGTTACCTGCAGGGATACATCGTCTGCTGCCTTATGTACTTCATCATCTGCTTTCCGCTCGCCATGCTGGTGCAGTGGCTCGAGCGCCGCTCCAAGGAGCGTCCGCGCGGCGTGAGCCTGGCCGAGCTGGGGCTCGACAACGTAGAGGAGGCCTAGCGCATGGAAATCTTCAACGCGACCAACCTGCTCTACATTTGGGGCGGCTTTGTTAAGACCATAGAGATCTCGGCGCTGTCGATCTTTTTCTCGCTCATCTTTGGCACGGTGCTGGCGCTCGTTAAAAGCTACGCGCCCCGCCCATTCCGTATTTTGGTGAGCGCCTATATCGAGCTGTTCCGCTGCACGCCGAACCTGCTGTGGATCCTGTTTATCTACTTTACGGTGCAGGGTTTGGACATTGTGATTTCGACCATCGCCTTTACGCTGTTTACCAGCGCTGTTATGGCCGAGATTGTGCGCGGCGGCCTCAACTCGATTCCGCGTGGCCAGTTTGAGGCGGCGCAGAGCCAGGGTTTCGGCTTCTTTGCCACCATGCGCTACATCATTCTGCCGCAGACGTTTAAGACGATCATTCCGGCGCTGTTTAGCCAGTGCACGACCGTCATCAAGGACAGCTCGTATCTTTCGGGCATTAACGTGGCCGAGCTCATGTACACGGCAAACGTTGTGATGGCCCACGCAATCGACCTGTCGCGGGTTCTTATGCTCTACGGCCTGGTGTTTGCGATGTACTTTGTGCTCAACTTTGGTATCTCGCTGCTGGTTCGCGCATATCAGAGGCGAATGGTGGCAGCGTAGAATGTGGCAAAGGGACAGTCCCTTTGTCACATAGAGAAAGGAATCGCGATGAGCGATCTGGAGAATAAGAAGAATCCTGTGGTCATTACCATCGCGCGCGATTTTGGTGCCGAGGGTCACGAGATCGGACGCATACTTGCCGATGAGTTGGGGATTCCGCTGTACGATAACGAGCTGCTGGTGCGTGCGTCGCTGCGCGCGGGCGAGTCGCTCGATAAGATGGCCGCCTACGACGAGCGCCTGGCCGTGGAGAACATGGCGTTTCTGCCCGACCGCTACGATGCGCGTTCGTACTCGGACAAGTTGTTCCAAAAGATGAGCCAGGTGATTTTGGACTTGGGCGAGACTGAGAGCTGCATTATCGAGGGCCGCCTGTCTGACTACCTGCTGCGCAATAACCCCAACCACATCGCCGTACTGGTGACCGCACCCTTTGAGGACCGCGTCGAGATCGTGCGCAAGAAGCGCGGCCTCAACAAAAAGAAGGGCGCCAAGCTGGTCAAACAGCAGCAGAAAGCGCGCGAGGCGTTCTATAAGCGCTACAGCGCCGGCAAGTGGAAGATGACGAGCGGCAAGGACATCGTCGTCAACCGCGCCAAGCTGGGCCGCGAAGGCTGCAAGGACGTCATCGCCGCAGCCTACCGCTACAAAGTGGCTCAACTCGAAGGCTAGCCGACCCAAAACCATCACAAAGGGTACAGGCACCTTTGCGGTGGTCGGGCGGCCGGCATAGAAAAAGTCCCCGCCGGGCGCGTGCTCGACGGGGACTTTGCCGTTTGGTGGCTAGCGCTGCAGGTGATTACTCGCCCAGCAGGCTCTTGGTGATGGAAGCGGCGGCCTTCTTGCCGGCGCCCATCGCCAGAATGACCGTAGCGGCACCGGTGACGATGTCGCCGCCGGCCCAGATGCGGGGATCGGTGGTCTGGCCGGTCTCCTCGTCGGCGACAATGTAGCCCCACTTGTTGAGCTCCATCTTGCCGCCGATCTTCTTTGCGAAGGGGTTGGCGTTGGTGCCGATAGCCGAGATTGCGACGTCGCAGGGAATCTCCTCGATGGCGCCCTCGATGGGCACCGGGCGACGACGGCCGGACTCGTCGGGCTCGCCGAGCTCCATCTTCTGGACCTTGACGGCGCACACGGAGCCGTCCTCGCCAGCGACAAACTCGAGCGGGGAAACGAGCGGCAGAACCTCGACGCCCTCGGCCTTAGCATGGTGCAGCTCGGCGCGACGGCAGGGCATCTCGTCCTCGGTACGACGGTAGGCGATGATGGCGTGCTCGGCGCCCAGACGCTTGGCGGTACGGACGGCGTCCATAGCCACGTTGCCGCCACCAAAGACGACGACGTTCTTGCCGTGCTTGGTGGGGGTGTCGTACTCGGGGAACTTGTTGGCCTTCATCAGGTTCACGCGGGTGAGGTACTCGTTCGCGAAGAAGACGTTGGGCAGGTTCTCGCCGGGGACGTTGAGGAACTTGGGCAGGCCAGCGCCGGTCGCCACGTAGATGGCGTCGAAGCCCTGCTCGAACAGCTCCTCGGCCGTGGCCATGTTGCCCACGACGGAGTTGTACTCAAACTTGACGCCCATGTCCTCCAGGCCGTCAATCTCGCGCTTGACGACCGCCTTGGGCAGACGGAACTCGGGGATGCCGTAGACCAGCACGCCGCCGCCGGTGAAGAAAGCCTCGAAGACGGTGACGTCAAAGCCGTTGCGGGCGAGCTCGCCAGCGCAGGTGATGCCGGACGGGCCGGAGCCGACGACGGCGACCTTCTTGCCGTTCTTGGGGGCCATCTTGGGCGTGGAGGCGAGCTCGGGGCGGTCACCCAGGAAGCGCTCGAGCTGGCCGATGGCCACGGGCTCGGACTTCTTACCACGGATGCACTTGCCCTCGCACTGGTTCTCCTGCGGGCAGACGCGGCCGCAGATGGCGGGAAGCATGGAGTCCTCGCGGATGGTATCGAGGGCGCCGCCGAAGTCCTTCGCGCGAATCTGCTCGATAAAGCGGGGGATGTTGATGTTGACGGGGCAGCCCTCAACACAGAACGGCTTCTTGCAGTTGAGGCAGCGCTCGGCCTCGGCCAGCGCCATCTCCTCGGTGAAGCCCTTGTCGACGGGGCGGAAGTCGCAGGCGCGCTCGGCAGCCGGCTCCTCGTTATCGGGGGTGCGGGGCGACTTCATATCGGCAACGAAACGACCGTTAACTAGTGGCATGCGCAGCTCTTTTCCTCATAGGCCTTGAGGGACGCGCCCTCTTCGGAACGGTAAGCGGCCTGGCGGGCACGAAGGTCATCCCAGTCGACCAGGGTGGCATCGAAGTCGGGGCCGTCGACGCAAGCGAACTTGGTCACGCCGCCCACCTCGACGCGGCAGCAGCCGCACATACCGGTGCCGTCAACCATGATGGGGTTGAGCGACGCGGTGATGGGGGTGTCGTACTTCTGGGCGGTGAGGGTCGAGAACTTCATCATCGGAACGGGGCCGACGCAGAAGACCTGGCTCACGGCCTTGTCCTGCAGCAGGCGCTCCAGCGGAGCGGTGACAACGCCCTGCTCGCCGTAGGAGCCGTCGTCAGTGGTGATGTGGATGTGGTCCTCGTCGAGGAGCTCGCGGAACTGGTCTTCCATGAGCAGGAGGTCCTTGGTGCGGGCGCCCATGATGGCGTGGACCTCATGACCGGTCTCGACCAGGTGCTTGGCGACCGGGAAGGCAATTGCCAGGCCGACGCCGCCGCCAATGACGGCACAGGGGCCCTCGGCCATCTCGGTGGGAACGCCCAGCGGGCCCACGACGTCGCGCAGCGACTCGCCGGCCTCGTAGGTGGAAAGCATCTCGGTGGTCTTGCCGATCACCATGAAGATGAACTCGACCCAGCCCTCGTCACCGTTCCAGCCGGCCAGGGTAAACGGGACACGCTCGCCCGTCTCGTTGGCGCGAACCATGAGGAACTGTCCAGCGTGCGCATGCTTGGCGATTGCAGGCGCCTCGATACGGAACTTGAACACCTTCTCCGAGAACTGCGTCTTCTCCAGGATCTTATACATAGAACCCCTCTCTTGTTAGGGCCGCCGAACCGTGCCTCCACGGAAATGGACGGTAGCCCGAATAAAACCGTACGCGCACAGGCGTTGTGCAGACATACGGTGCAAATTATACCCTCATGGACATGTCGCTTACGTGTATCTTTGGCAGGTGGGAAAAGTGACCTACCAAAAAGGGACAGGTTTATTTTGGCAGGTTTTATCAGGCAAAACGGCAAAGGGTGCCGGCCTCGCGCATCGGTGAGGCCGGCACCCTTTGGAGCGCTGCATATGTATGGCGGTGCAGGGCTTATTGCGATGCGGCCGCCGCGGCGTTTTCGCATATAAAACCTGCCAAAATAAACCTGTCCTTAAATGGTAGGTTTTAGTGCTTGCCGTTGGCAGAGGCGGAGCCGTTGACGTGGTCGCGGGCATAGATCACGCCGTGTACGATCGCCAGACCGGCGGCGTCGGCGGCGCGGGCACAGGTGTCCTGGAAGTCCTCGGCCTCGCGGGCGCGCAGCTGCTTGAGCACGTAGTCGGCGACAGCCATCTTGCCGGGAGGGTTGCCGATACCGGTGCGGATGCGGCTGAAGTCGCGACTGCCCATCTTGTCGATGATGGAACGCAGGCCGTTGTGACCAGCATGGCCGCCGCCCACCTTGACGCGAACATCGCCGGCTGGAATGTCGAGCTCATCATGGATCACGAGCAGCTCCTCGGCCTTGATCTTGTATTCGCGGCAGAGCTTGGAGATGGGGCCACCCGAGGTATTCATATACGACTGCGGCTTGACCAGCACGATCTGGCGCTTGCCTCCCTCTTCCTCGGCATCGTTGATATTGATGAGCGCGACCTCGGCGCCTGCCTGGTTTTTCCAGTACGTGACACCGGCTTGACGGGCCAGCTCGTCGATTGCTTTGAAGCCAGCGTTGTGGCGGGTCTCGGCATATTCATCGCCCGGGTTGCCAAGTCCGGCAACCATGCGAATCTTAAGCGGCTGTGCAGCTGCCATAGGTTTCCTTTCGTTACATAAGTAGTTCGTTCAACGACAAAGGCTACCACGCCCGCCGAAGCCGAGACCTTGTTTCAGTGAAATCCCACCAGACAAAAGCACGGCCGCGGCAGAGCGAGCCGCCGGAACAGAAGAAACCCCCGCGCGACCTTTG
>URUC01000026.1 GCA_900550965.1 uncultured Collinsella sp.
CGATTCTGATTACTCTTGGCTACGTTTGCGTTGCGGGTGTCGTCTCGCTTGCTGTTACCTTTGGCCTTGCCGTCGTCCTTAAGATGCCCGAGGTCTCGGCGCTGATTCGTCGCAAGTAGGTGCGCGTGGCCGGTCACGACAACATTCCAACGCTTGCCGAGCAGGTTTCGCGCGTTCCCACGCAGCCCGGCTGCTACCTTTGGAAAGACGCCAAGGGCGATGTCATCTACGTGGGCAAGGCGAAAAACCTGCGCGCCCGTATGCGTCAGTACGTGACGCTGCAGGACGAGCGCCAGAAGATCCCGCTGATGATGCAGCTGGTGGCGAGCTTTGACTATATCGTGGTGGAGACCGAGCACGAGGCGTTGGTGCTCGAGCGCAATTTGATTGGTCAGTACCATCCGTACTTTAACGTCGACCTCAAGGATGACAAGAGCTACCCCTTTATCGCCATTACAAAGGGCGACCTGTATCCCGCTATCAAATACACGCGTGAGCGTCATAAGCCGGGAACGCGCTATTTTGGACCTTATACCGATAGCCGCGCGGCACGTGAGACGATAGATACGCTGCGCAAGGTTATCCCCATCTGCTCCGCATCCTGTGCGGAGTGGCGTCGTTGTCGCCGTATCGTCGAGTCCCACAAGGGCGAGGAAGACATCGTCAATATGATTTGCGCGCAAAACGGGCGCCCCTGCTTTGACTACCATGTCGGGCGTGGCCCGGGTGCGTGTGTCGGCGCGATTTCCCCGGCAGACTATGCCAAGAACGTCAAGCGTGTCGAGCGCTTTTTGTCGGGCCATCGCAAGGACGTCGTCGATGAGCTGACCTCCGAGATGACGGATGCCGCTGAGGCGCTCGACTTTGAGCGCGCGGCACGCGTCAAACGTCGTTTGGAGGTCATCAGGGGTCTGGACGATCGTCAGCAAGTCGTTTTTCCCTCCAGTGTCGATATAGATGTCATCGGTTTCTATCGCGAGGAGACCATCTCCGCCGCTTGCGTCTTCGTCGTTCGCGAGGGCCGAACAGTTCGCACCTGCGAGTTCATTCTCGACAAGGGTCTTGATGTTGACGAGGAAGAGCTCCAGTCGGGCTTTCTTAAGCGCTATTACGACGAGACGGCTGATATTCCAGCTGAGGTCAACCTTTCCGTCGAGCTTGAGGATGCGGAGGCGCTGGGGGGGTGGCTTGCGGGCAAGCGTGAGCGTTCCTGCCATCTCCATAGGCCGCAGCGTGGCGAAAAGCACCGTCTGCTCGATATGGCATCCAAAAATGCGCGCCATGCCCTCATGCGCTACATGATGCGAACGGGGTACGCTGACGACCGCACCAATCAAGCGCTCCTGGAGCTCGAAAGTGCGTTGGCGCTGCCATCGCCGCCGTTGCGTATCGAGTGCTTCGATATCTCTACACTGCATGGCACCTTTACGGTCGCCTCGATGGTGGTGTTTACCAACGGGCGCGCCGACAAGAGTCAGTATCGTCGTTTTAAAATTCAGGCCGAATTGGACGAGGCAAACGACTTCGTGTCGATGTCCGAGGTTTTGGGACGACGCTATGCTCCCGAGCGCATGGCCGACGAGCGCTTTGGCTCGCGCCCCGATTTGCTCGTTGTCGATGGCGGTAAGCCGCAATTGACCGCTGCGATCAAGCAACTTGAGGCTCTTGGGCTCGATATACCAGTTTGTGGCTTGGCG
The DNA here is from genome assembly GCA_900550965.1 of uncultured Collinsella sp. GTDB lineage: Bacteria > Actinomycetota > Coriobacteriia > Coriobacteriales > Coriobacteriaceae > Collinsella. Next base: position 1,698 of record URUC01000026.1, read on the forward strand.
AAGGCCGATGAGGAAGTTTTCGTGCCTTGGGACGAGACTCCCGTCGTGCTGCCGACCGGGTCCGCGTCGCTCTATCTAATTAAACAGGTGCGCGATGAATCGCACCGTTTTGCCATCACGTTCCATCGCGAATTGCGCGATAAAGCCATGACGGTTTCGGTACTCGATGACGTTCCAGGCGTGGGACCCACCAGAAAACGTGCCCTTATGCGCCATTTTGGCTCGATGAAGCGTTTGCGCGCGGCGAGCGAGCAAGAGATCGTGGAAGTTCGAGGCATTCCTGCCGATGTCGCCAAAGCGGTTCACGAGGCGCTCGTTGCATGGAATGCCGAGCGCGCCGAGGCGGCGGCAAAGCAATCCGAAAACTAAACACGCCTCTAAACCACTGATATACATGATTGCGTGATTTTCAATCATGTATTTCACGGCGATTACCAGCCGATTTCGGGTTTTATTAACGCTAAAACGTTTGACTAGCCATGGTGAACAACCCTGCTATTCTGCGGGTTGACGAAGACTGATATCTCACCTCGTCGATACATACTGTCTGGCGAATCGTTTGTCAATGAATTCGGTGAACGGTAGTAAATACCGTTCAAGCGTATGTATGTATCGGTCGCCGAGCGCGGCACCTCAGTTGGGCTCGTCGGTAGGTAAGGTATATATCGTCCGCAAGTTGCGCGGGGGCGCGTCTAGGTGCTCCCGGGTAAGATTCTCTATTGATAGGAGAAGACATGGCCATCATCAACAAGGGTATGTCCAGGCGTTCGTTCCTCGGCCTCACCGGCAGCGTCGCTGCTGTCGCAGGGCTTGGTCTCACCGGCTGCGGTGGCAGCTCTAGCGACGAGGGTTCCGCTTCCGGTTCCACCGATTCCGCCAACCGTGGCGGCGGCGTGATCACCGCTGGTTCCGCTTACGCTCCGTCCAGCTTCGATCCCGCCAGCACCGGCTCCGCTGTGGGCCTGGGTGCTAACTGGCACGTCGTCGAGGGCCTCTACGGCATCGATTACCACGACTACAGCACCTTCAACGAGCTCGCCACCGACGATCCCAAGTCTGTGGACGACACCACTTTCGAGGTCACCATCCGCAAGGGCGCCAAGTTCTCCGATGGCACCGAGGTCACCGCTGACGATGTCGTTGCCTCCTACACCGCTTGCGCCGCTTCCGCTACCTATGCTCCGTTCTTCCAGCCCTTCGAGTCCATCGAGGCCAAGGACGCCAGCACCGTGACGGTCAAGACCAAGGTCCCCAACTTCTCCCTGCTCAAGGATCGTCTGGCCATCGTCCGCGTTACCCCGGCCACCCAGACCGAGGAGGATCGCGCCAAGCAGCCGATCGGCTCCGGCCCCTGGATGTACGACTCTATCTCCGATACCGAGATCACCCTGGTTCCCAACCCCGAGTACAACGGTGAGTATGCTGCTGAGGATAAGAAGATCCAGTACAGCATCCTGACCGACCCCACCGCTCGCGTTACCGCTCAGCAGGAGGGCTCCACGCTCGTTATGGAGCTCGTTACCGCTGACGCCGTCGACCAGCTCGAGAGCGCCGGCTGCAAGATCGATAACGTTCAGGGTTTCGGCACCCGCTTCATCATGTTCAACGTCGCCAAGGAGCCTTGGAACAACGTCAAGGTCCGTCAGGCTGTCATGTATGCGCTCGACACCGAGAAGATGGTCAGCAACACCTTCGCCGGCCTTGCCACCGCTGCCAGCTGCTACCTGCCCAAGAGCTTCACCAACTATCATGAGGCTTCCACGGTGTACAAGACCGACGCCAAGAAGGCTAAGAAGCTCATCGAGGAGTCTGGCATCACCCCGGGTGCCATCACCCTGCGCACCACCGACAACGAGCAGATTAAGGGCATGGCCGCCCAGGTCAAGAACGACCTCGACGCTCTCGGCTTCGATGTGACCATCCAGACCGATACCTCGCCGGCCACCTACGCTGCCATCGACGGCGGCGAGGCCTACGATATCCTCCTTGCCCCTGGCGATCCTTCCTGCTTCGGCGCCGACCCCGACCTGCTGCTCAACTGGTGGTACGGCGACAACGTCTGGATGCAGACCCGTTGCCCGTGGAAGGAGTCCGCTGAGTGGCAGAAGCTCCACAGTCTCATGGACGAGGCTCTTGCCGCCGAGGGCGACGAGCAGCAGAAGAAGTGGAACGAGTGCTTCGACATCATTGCCGACAACGCCGTTCTGTACCCCGTTGTCCACGTCAAGACCGTCTCCGCTTCCTGGGACGATCCGTCCACTGCGCCCAACGGCGAGGCCCTCGATGGCTTCAAGGGCATCGGCACGACGAGCATGTCCTTCAGGGGCGTTGCGACCGTCAAGGCGTAAGACTCGCTTGAGTCTGTATGCAGGATGTCGGTCGTTGGGACCGTATCCTCATAGTTGAAACAAAGACCCGGGCGACCTCGATGTCGCTCGGGTCTTGTAATGAGTATCCGTACTCATATACCAGTTGGTCCTACCGACAAAAGAAAGGGGAGAGAACGTGAACAACTTGCTACGTTTGATTGGAAGGCGTCTTGTGGCGCTGCCGATCATGGCATTGGGCGTCACCGTCCTGGTGTTCTTCCTTATGTCGTTCTCCAAGACCGACCCCGCCTACACGGCGTTGGGTGACGGTGCCTCGCCCGAGGCGGTTGCCGAGTACCATGAGAAGTATGGTCTGGACGACCCCTGGCCCGTGCGCTACGTGCGCTATATGGGCGATTTGATCCATGGCGACATGGGCACCTATGGTGCTGCTCGCAACTCCGTTGCCAAGCGCATCTCCACGGCCCTGCCCGTCACGATGCAGCTGACCTTCATCGGCCTTGCCATCGGTGCGGTCGTTTCGTTTTTGCTCGGCGTCATCGCGGCACTGTATCGCGACAAATGGCCGGACCAAGTGATCCGCGTCTTTTCCATCGCCGGCTTGGCAACCCCGTCGTTCTGGCTTGCCGTTCTGTTGATCCTGCTGTTCTCTTCCTACCTTAAGGTGCTCCCGGCATCGGGTGCTCTGCCTCACTTCACCACGAATCCGGCTGGTTATCTGGGCCGCATGATTATGCCCGCCATCGCCTTGGCATTTCCGCTGACGGGCCAGATGACTCGTATCGTGCGTACCGCCATGGTCGAGGAGCTCGACAAGGACTATGTCCGTATGGCTCGCGGTGCCGGCGTTCCCGAGAAGGTCGTCGTCGGTATCAACGTTCTTCGCAATGCGCTGATCACCCCGGTCACCACCCTCGGTCTTAAGATCGGTTACCTCATGGGCGGCGCCGTCGTCATCGAGGTTATCTTCAACCTCCCCGGCATGGGCACCGCGATTCTGCAGGGCGTTCAGGGCAACGAGGCGAACCTGGTTCAGGGCGTCGTTATCGTCGTTGCTCTTGCCTTCATCATCATCAACATCGTGGTTGACATGCTCTACCTGCTCATCAACCCGCGCATCAGGACGGTGTAGATTATGGTAAAGATTCGAGAGAAGCAAACCGAGCAGCTCGAGAAGGCTGCCTCCAAGGGGCTCAAGCTCGGTGGCTGGAAGAAGATGACGCTGTCTTCTAAGATTGCCGCCGTCGTGCTGGTGCTGGTCGCGCTGACTGCGATTCTGGCGCCCCTTCTTGCCCCCTATAGCCCGGTCGAGATCTTTACGGCTCGCCAGGCTCCCGGCAACGGATTTATCTTCGGTACCGACGATAAGGGTCGCGATATTCTGTCGCGTATGCTCTACGGTGGTCGTTACTCGCTGATTATCGGCTTTGGCGCCACTGCCATGGCTCTGGTCTGCGGCTCGGTCGTGGGCGCCCTTGCAGCGGTTTCGCGCAAGGCCGTCTCCGAGACGATCATGCGTATCTTGGACATCATCATGTCCATCCCGGGCATCGCCCTCGCGGCCGTCTTCGTCTCCATCCTGGGCAACTCCGTGCCGTCGATCATCTTCGCCATCGGCTTTATGTACACTCCGCAGATTGCCCGTATCGTGCGCGCCAACATCGTGTCCGAGTACGGCGAGGACTATGTCCGCGCGGTCATCGTTTCCGGCGCCAAGGCTCCGTGGATTTTAATCAAGCATGTTCTGCGTAACTGCATCGCCCCGATCATGGTCTTCACCGTTACCCTAGTCGCCGACGCCATCATCTTCGAGGCTTCGCTGACCTTCATCGGCGCTGGTATCCAGGAGCCCACCGCTACCTGGGGCAACATCCTCGCCGACGCCCGCGGCGGCGTGCTCGCCGGCCGTTGGTGGCAGGCGTTGTTCCCGGGCCTGGCCATCATGATCACCTGCCTGGCGCTCAACATCCTCTCCGAGGGCATTACCGACGCCATGGCCGCTGCTCCCTCCGCCGCCCTGGATCCGACCGATTCCTCCAAGCGCCGCGAGGCCGACCTGCTGGTCTCCGACCCCGTTCGCGCCTACAAGGAGCAGGCCCAGTCCCTCTCCGCTCGCCTTGGCGCCCTGCGCGATGTCGAGCTCAAGCGTGACGATCGCCATGTGCCCGACGAGTCTGTCGAACCGATTCTCTCGGTCCGTGACTTCTGCATTCAGTTTGAGCATCACGGTGATATCAACGTCGTCGACCATGTCAACTTTGACGTCCGTCCTGGTCAGACCATGGGCCTGGTGGGCGAGTCCGGTTGCGGTAAGTCCATCACCACGCTGGCCATCATGGGCCTGACCGACGATGACGAGCACCTTTCCGGCCAGGTCCTCTGGGAGGGCCGCGACCTGCTCAAGATGAGCAAGAAGGAGTGGTTCGGCCTGCGCGGTACCGATATCGCTATGGTCTATCAGGACGCCCTGTCCTCGCTCAACCCCTCCATGCTCATCTCTGCCCAGATGAAGCAGCTCACCAAGCGCGGCGGCACCCGCAGCGCCGAGGAACTCCTGGAGCTCGTGGGCCTCGACCCCAAGCGTACGCTCGAGAGCTACCCGCATGAGCTTTCCGGTGGCCAGCGTCAGCGTGTCCTGATCGCCATGGCCCTTACCCGCGACCCCAAGCTGGTCATCTGCGACGAGCCCACGACCGCTCTGGACGTTACCGTCCAGAAGCAGGTCATCAAGCTGCTCAACGACCTTCAGGCCAAGCCCGGCTTTGCCATGATCTTCGTCTCGCATGACTTGGCGCTGGTCGCCGAGGTCGCCCATAACATCACGGTTATGTACGCCGGTCAGGTTATCGAGCAGGCGCCCACCAAGGAGCTGCTCACTAACCCGATCCACGAGTACACCCGCGGTCTTCTGGGCTCCGTTCTGTCCATCGAGAGCGGTTCGGGCCGTCTGCACCAGGTGCCCGGCGCCGTTCCGAGCCCGCGCGATTTCCCCAAGGGCGATCGCTTCGCGCCCCGCTCGAGCCATCCGCGCATTGGCCTGGACACCCGTCCGGTCTTCAAGCGCGTGCCCGGCACCGAGCACTTCTATTCCGAGCTCCCCGACGAGGTGCTCAAGGCAAATGGTTTGACCCCTCACGCGGAGGTGATGTAGATGAGCGAGACCGCAGTCAACGGCGTCGAGCCGATCATCTTCCTTGATGACGTCCACGTCACCTTTAGGACCCGTACCGGCTCGATTCTGCACCCCAACCTGGTTCACGCCGTCCAGGGTGTAACGATTAGGCTCATGCCCGGTCAGACGATCGGCATCGTCGGCGAGTCCGGTTGCGGTAAGTCCACCACCGCCAACGTCATGTGCGGCCTGCAGGCCCCCACGAGCGGCAAGGTCTACTTTAAGGGCAAGGACGTAACCAAGCGTACCGCCGAGGACCGTCGCCACATGGGTCGCGTCATCTCGGTCGTGTTCCAGAACCCGGCCACGGCGCTCAACCCCCGCATGGTCGTTCGCGAGCAGCTGCTCGATCCCATGCGCGTCCACAATCTGGGCACCGAGGCCGAACAGGAGAAGCGCGTCAAGGAACTCCTGGAGCTCACCGGTCTGCCCAGCTCCGCCGCCGAGGTTCTTCCCGGTCAGCTTTCGGGCGGCCAGCGCCAGCGCGTCGCAATTGCCCGTGCCCTGTCGCTGAACCCCGATGCCATCATCGCCGACGAGCCCACCTCGGCTCTGGACGTTTCGGTCCGCGCGCAGATTCTGAACCTGCTGACCGACCTTAAGAAGGAGCTCGGCCTGGCCATGGTGTTCATCAGCCATGACATCCAGACGGTCCGCTATATCTCTGACGACATCATCGTTATGAATGGCGGCAAGATCGTCGAGCAGGGCGAGGCCAAGCAGGTCTTCCAGCACCCCCAGGACCCCTACACCAAGATGCTGCTCGGCGCTGCGCCGTCGCTGCTGCATCCCAAGCTCGGCGAGTAGTCTCGCTTTCCCTCCCGTGCGCCCGGTTCCCTTGCCGGGCGCACCTCCGTTGCGATTTCGAAAGGTTGGGTTCACGAGCCATGCCAAGTGCTCAGGAGCTGCAACATCAATTTGGTGAATATCGAGGCGCCATGCCCCGTCCATCAGATTTCGATCTCTTTTGGAAGGATCGCATGGCCGAGGCCGACGCTGTCGGGCTTGACTATGCGATCGAGACGGCATCGGTCACCGATGCCGTGACCTGCCAGCTTTTCGACCTCTGGTATACCGGCATGTGTGGCGCTCGCCTGCATGCCAAGTACCTTAAACCCGTCTCGGACGAGCCCGTGCCATTGGTACTTCAGTTCCATGGGTATCCGGGTGCAAGCCGCAGCTGGTTTGAGCAGGCGTCGTTTGCGGGCATGGGCATGGCACTCATCGCCCTCGACTGCCCCGGCCAAGGAGGTCCCTCCGAGGACATTGGTGGATTTGAGGGCACAACGGTCGCGGGCCATATCGTCGCCGGTATCGACGGCGATCCGGCCAACCTCTACTATGTCCGCTTGCACCAAGATATTCGCATCCTGTGCCGCATCGTTCGCGAGCTCGAGGGCATCGATCTTGCGCGTGTGTTTGTGAACGGCGCGTCGCAGGGTGGCGGTTTGGGCATTGCGACCTGTGCACTTAACAGCGAGCTTATTAATCGTGCCGCCATCCTCTATCCCTTCCTGTCAGATTTCCGCCTGGTCTGGGATTTGGATGCCGACGACATTGCCTACGAGGGCCTGCGCTATTGGTCTCGCTGGTTTGACGAGGACTCGACTCGTATTGAGGAGGCCTATGCCAAGCTGGCGTACTTCGATTCCAAGAACTTTGCCCCTATGGTCAAATGCCCCGTGCTGTTTGGCACTGGCACAGCCGATATCGTCTGTCCGCCAGTGACGCAGTTTGCAGTCTATAACAACCTGACCTGCGAAAAGCGTCATGAGTTCTTTGAAGGCTTTGGCCACGAGGAGATTCAGGATTTTGACGATTTGATCATTCCGTTTTTCTGCAAGGGTGGGGAGGCTCATGTCTAAGTGCGATAGCAATGTTGACGAGCTGATTGTCCCCGGACTCGTGGGAATTCCTGGAACGGTTTCGTCAAGGCTCGCAGAATATCGGGACTGGCGCGGCGATGTCCAAGCAGATGTTTCTGATTTAGAGACATGCGCTTCGAATCTTGAGATTCAAGGCCTGGCCATTACGGCGATTGACTTTGTTAACCCCTGCGCCCGTTACTCGGAGGTCTCCTTTGAGCTCGGTGACGATGCGATTCACGCTCGTTTGATCGAGCCTGTCGGTCGTGCCCGAGTATCTGAGCGCGTGCCGCTGTGCCTGATGTTCCACGACATCGATCGGCCTGTGCGCGGCTGGCATCACATGACGAGATTTGCCGCCATGGGGTATGCCGTCCTCGCGCTGGATGACGATGTTGCTGGTGCGGACGACCTGCAGCGGGGGATTTCTTCGCCCGCTTTTGTCGAGCGCGCCCGTTGGGGTTGCGCGCTGGCGAAGGTGGCGCGCAATCTTGATGGCATGGACCCCGACCGCATCTTTGCATGGGGCGAGGGTCTTGGCGGCGGAGTCGCGCTGGCGGTTTCTGCTCTGGACGAGCGGGGCCTCGCCCGCACGGCGGTTGCCAATCCGCTTCCTGGCGGCCTCGAGGCGCTGTCGTCTCGGGTGCGCGAATCGGTGCTCATGGCCACATCGCTTATGGATACCGTGAGCGATCCCAAGGATCAGTTTGCCGTATTCAACGGTCTTGAGTGTGACCGGAGGCATATCATCTATGCAAAATACGCTCACGAGCGCATCAATGCGTTCGAAAACGAAGTCGTCGACTTTTTTAACCAAACGTTCTACCCGTGTTCTTTGGCCTAGACGGCCTGGACACTGCCAACAAGAGTGGGTGGCATAGGGCCGCCCGCCAGACAGCTAAGGAGATTCTTGTGGCAACTCAGAAATTCACCGGCGTTATCCCTCCCGTCGTTGTTCCCGATACCGAAGACCACCAGCTCGATGTTGCCTCCTTTGAGCGCAGCATCAACCGCATGATCGATGCCGGCGTCGATGGCTTGTTCTTCCTGGGCTCCTCGGGCGAGGTTGTCTTCTCCACCGACGAGCGTCGCCGTCAGATCATCGCCGAGGCCGTCCGTATCGTCGACCACCGCGTTCCCGTTCTGGTCGGCATCATCGACACCGAGACCGAGCGCATGATCGAGCACGGCAAGGTCGCTCAGGAGCTGGGTGCCGATGCGCTTGTCGCCACCTGCCCGTTCTATGCCCTGCAGGGCATGACCGAGGTCGAGGAGCACTTCCGCATCCTGCATGAGGAACTCGACCTGCCCATCTTCGCCTACGACATCCCCGTGTGCGTCCACACCAAGCTCCCCTGGAAGCTCCTTGCCAAGCTCGGCGCCGAGGGCGTTCTGGCCGGCGTCAAGGATTCCTCGGGTGATGACATCTCGTTCCGCTACCTCGTTCAGGAGAACGAGAAGAACGGACATCCGATGAGCATCCTCACCGGTCATGAGGTTGTTGTCGACGGCGCCTACCTCGGTGGCGCCGACGGTTCCGTCCCGGGTCTCGCCAACGTTGAGCCCGAGGGCTACGTGCGTCAGTGGAAGGCCGCCCAGGCTGGTGACTGGGCTACCGTCAAGGCCGAGCAGGATCGCCTCAATGAGATTTCGCACATCTGGGATGTCACCTCGGGCGTCCAGGGCTATGCCGGTGGCGTCGGCGCCTTCAAGACCGCTATGAACCTCATGGGCATCTTCGACAGCCCGACCATGCCGCGCCCGGTGAAGGCCATGACCGGCGAGAACGTCGAGGCGATTCGCAAGGTCCTCCAGGACAACGGTCTCCTTTAAAGCTTTTCCAGGCACCCGACCTCGCCGTTCAACCGTGCGGCCATGACCCATTAGGTCAATGGCCACACGGTTTCTCGGCGATCTCGGGCACCTGGAAAACCTTTACCGCGCTGTGACGGTTAGCCTGACGGCGCATTTCCTGTAGTTGTTTTTTATCTCCTAAGGAGAGCGACATGGAGAACAAGTACGTCTGCTCTGTCGATATCGGCGGAACTAAGATCGCGACTGCCATTATGGAGTATCCGGCTGATGGCAGCGTGCCCCATCCGGTCTTTGAAGCTGAGGTTCCCACTGAGGCCAAAGAGGGCGGCGAGGCCGTCTTCCAGCGTATCGAGGCGTCCATCAAGGCTGCTCTCGAGGCGAATCCCGATGTCGAGGTCCTTGGCGTCGGTATCGGTGCCGCCGGCGTCGTCGATCCCAAGACGGGCGCCATCGCGTATGCCAATGAGATCATGCCCGGCTGGTCCGGCGTTCAGTTGGGGCCGCGTCTGCGCGAGGACCTCGGTCTTCCCGTTGCCGTCGTAGGCGACGTGCAGGCTCATGCTCTGGGCGAGGCTCACTGGGGCGTCGGCAAGGGCAAGTTTTCCGTCTTGTGTCTTGGCATCGGTACGGGCATCGGCGGCGCATATGTCGAGAACGGCCGCGTGATGCAAGGCTTCCATGGTGCTGCCGGCCATATGGGCCACATCGAGTGCTCGGCTGCCGCCGGCATTCCCTGCGCCTGCGGGCGTTCCGGCCATCTGGAGTCGGTTGCTTCGGGCACTTCCATTGGTCGAATGTACGATGAGCGTTTTGGCCGCGTCGACCCCAGCCGTCCTTCGGTCGGTCGCGATGTGAACGACCTGTGCCGTGCGGGCGACGCAAAGGCGACCGAGGTCATCCATGACGCTGGCTTTGCGCTGGGGGCCAGCTTGGGCTCGCTCGCTAACATCCTGGACCCTGAGGTCATCGTGCTTTCGGGCGGCGTGATTCACCAAGGTCCCGATTGGCGTTCGCAGACGTGGAAGGATTCGGTGCACGAGGGCTATGCCAGCCAGGCGCTCGATCCGCTTCAGAACACACCGATCCTCATCGGTTCTCTGGAGGGCGATGCTCCGCTCATCGGTGCCGCCGAACACCTTCTTGCGTCGTTGAAGTAAACATAACTACCAAGTGCGCCTTCTGAGGTGCCGCAGATTGACGTGAAAGAGGAGCGAAGCGTACTTCGGTACGCGAGCGACGGTTTGAACGTCAAGGTGCGGTGTCTCAGAAGGCTGTTTTGAGAAAGGTTGAGTCGCACATGACCGTTGATCCTTTGATCCAGTCCCTGAAGGGCAAGCTCGTCGTGAGCGTTCAGGCGTATATGGGCGAGCCGCTTCGTACGCCCGAGACCATGGCGCAAATGTCTCGCGCTTGCGAGCTCGGCGGCGCCGCCGCCATTCGCTGCCAGGGCCTTGCCGACATTGCCGCCATTAAGGGTCGCTGTGAGGTTCCCGTCATCGGCCTGTGGAAGGATGGGCACGAGGGCGTTTACATCACACCGACGCTGCGTCACGCTCGCGCCTGCGTTGCTGCCGGTGCCGATATCGTGGCGATCGACGCCACCGATCGTCCGCGCCCCGATGGCAAGACGGTCGAGGATACCTTCCGTCCGCTGCACGAGGAGGGTGTGCTCCTGATGGCGGATTGTGCCACCATCGAGGATATTCGCCGCGCTGTTGATATGGGCTTCGACCTGGTATCCACCACACTTTCTCACGGCGTCGCCGCCATCGACTGCACCATGGCCGATGGCCCCGACCTGCCGCTCCTGCGTCAGGCGACTGAGGAATTCCCTGGCCTTCCCATCATTTGCGAGGGTCGCGTGCATACGCCCGAGGAGGCTCGCGCCGCGATCGATGCTGGCGCCTGGGCCGTTGTCGTCGGCACCGCCATCACGCACCCCACGAGTATTACAAGTTGGTTCAAGGCTGCGCTTGAGGCGTAAGACAGACCTCGTATCCGCTCGGGGCGGTATACTCAATATAGGCAATTGACCGCGCGGGATCCGGGTTGCTGGGTCCCGCGCTTGTTTTCGGGAGGCAGCACATGCAAAAGGGAGATGCCATGGATGCGGCGGAGCGCTCGGAGCGCATCCCCGATATCGTCATCATCACCGGAATGTCCGGATCGGGCCGCACACAGGCCATGCACGTGTTCGAGGACATGGGCTATTTTTGCATCGATAACCTGCCTCCGCGTCTCATCGCCCAGCTTGCCGAGCTCGTCGGCATCAATACGGGCGTGGGCAGGCATCTCGCCGTCACCTGCGATTTGCGTAGCCAGGGGCTGTTTGACGAGTTGCTCGATGCGGTCGCCGCGCTCGAAGAGCGCGAGATGAGCTGCGACATCGTGTTCCTGGAGGCTTCTGACGAGGTGCTGATTCGTCGCTACAGCGAAAATCGCCGCCGTCATCCCATTGCCAAGCCGGGGGAGACTACGGCCGATGCCATTCAGCGCGAGCGCCTGCAGCTTCAGGGCGTGCGCGACCGAGCCGATATGATTATCGACACGAGCCGTCTGCGCACCTCTGCGCTGCGCAACAAGCTACGTATGGCATTTTCCGAGCTGTCCGACCAGCAGCTCATGGACGTCCACGTATTCTCGTTTGGCTTTAAGCACGGCATGCCCGTCGAGGCGGACATTATGATCGATGTCCGCTTCCTGCCTAATCCGTTCTACGATCCCGAGATGCGCACGATGACCGGCCTCGATAAGAAGGTCTCCGATTTTGTCTTAGACCATCCCAAGACCCAGGAGTTCTGGAAGGCCTGGACGCAGCTGCTCGATACGGTCATGCCCGGCTATATCGCGGAGGGCAAGCCGCAGCTTTCTATCGCCATCGGCTGTACAGGCGGCCAGCACCGCAGCGTTGCCATTGCCGAAGCCACGGCACGTTATTTGGAAGGTGCCCAATATCACGTGAGCATTTCCCATCGCGACCTGTCGCGCGCCAACACGAAGGCATAGGCCTGCATGTCGTTTACCGCTGAGGTGCGCGACGAGCTTGCGCGCTGCGAACCCGAATGTGAATACTGCGACTTGTCGACGCTTGCCGCCCTCACGCGCGTGAGCGGTACGCTCTCGCTTACCGGCTCTGGGCGGTATCGTTTGACGGTCGCGACCGAGACGGGCGCCGTCGCGCGCACGATGATCACACTGACGCATCGCATCCTTAAGCTCAAAACGGAGTTCACCGTCCGTAAATCTGTATTGCATAAGGTTCGAAACTACCTCATCACCTTGCCCGATCAACCCGATCTGGACAAGGCTCTGGTGCTGCTGGGCATTCTCGACCGCAGGGGAGGGCTCGTCGCCGGTGTTCCCCGGCACATCGTTGCCCGTCCCTGCTGCAGGCTTGCCTACATCCGCGGCGCGCTCATCGCCGGCGGTTTCGTGGCCGATCCCCGCGGCGACTTTCATTTGGAGATCGCGGTGCAGGGCGAGCAATATGCCAAGGGGCTTTGCGATCTGTTGGAGCAGATTGGGGTCCATGCTCGTGTTAATGCGCGGCGGGGGTCATATGCCGTGTACATTAAGAGCGCCGAGGAAATCGAGCATCTATTAAAGCTGATTGGTGCCAAGCGCAGCGTTGCCGAGATTGAGGAGGCGCGCGCGGTCAAGTTGGTTAAGAACGATGTGAACCGTCGCGTGAACGCCGAGCTCGCTAACCAGACCAGAAGCGCCGGTGCTGCCCAGCATCAGCTTGCGCTTATCGATGAGCTCGAGCAGCGAGGCCTTCGTGATGCGCTTCCGGATGCCTTGGCGGTCTTTTGCGACCTGCGCGAGCGCTATCCCGATCTTTCGCTGCGTGATTTAGGGGAGATGGCTGACCCTCCCTTGTCGAAGTCGGCCCTCTACCATCGTGTTTTACGGCTTGAAAAGCTCATTGAAGCAAACAGGTAGATTAAAGTATCGACTTATATACGGATTTAGCTGCTGTTTTAGTATTTAAAACGTTTTAACGTAAATTTGATTTTCAATTTCGAGCATTCTCGTGAAATTCAAGTCAAAAAAAGGTATATTAGGTGAGTGGTTAGTTTGTGGGCCTCAACGGCAGGCGCTGTAGCTTGCGGGGGCCTTACGAAAGGAGACACAATGGCAGTAAAGGTTGCTATTAACGGCTTCGGTCGCATCGGTCGTCTGGCCTTCCGTCAGATGTTCGGTCATGAGGGCTCCGAGATCGTCGCTATCAACGACCTCACCTCTCCCGATATGCTCGCTTACCTGCTGAAGTACGACTCCACGCAGGGCAACTACGCTCGCGATCACGAGGTCGTTGCTGGCGAGGATTCCATCACCGTTGACGGCAAGGAGATCAAGATCTACAAGGAGGCCGACGCCAACAACCTGCCTTGGGGCGACCTCGACGTCGACGTCGTTCTCGAGTGCACCGGCTTCTACACCAGCAAGGCTAAGGCTCAGGCCCACATCAACGCTGGCGCCAAGAAGGTCGTCATCTCCGCTCCGGCCGGCAGCGACCTGCCCACCATCGTGTACAACGTCAACCATGAGACGCTGACCGCTGAGGACAACATCATCTCCGCTGCTTCCTGCACCACCAACTGCCTCGCCCCGATGGCCAAGGGTCTGAACGACTTCGCTCCCATCGTGTCCGGCATCATGACCACCATTCACGCCTGGACTGGCGACCAGATGCCGCTCGACGGCCCGCAGCGCAAGGGCAACAAGCGTCGTAGCCGCGCCTGCGCCGTTAACATTGTCCCCAACACCACCGGTGCTGCCAAGGCTATCGGCCTGGTTCTCCCCGAGCTCAACGGCAAGCTCATCGGTGCCGCCCAGCGTGTCCCGACGCCGACCGGCTCCATCACCAACCTCTACGCTGTCGTTGACAAGAAGGTCACCGTCGACGAGGTCAACGCCGCTATGAAGGCCTACGCTGCCACCATCTCCGAGACCTTCGGTTACAACGAGGACGACATCGTCTCCACCGACATCATCGGCGAGACCCACGGCTCCATCTTCGACGCCACTCAGACCATGTGCTCTGACCTCGGCAACGGCCAGACTCTCGTTCAGGTCACCTCTTGGTACGACAACGAGAACTCTTACACCTCTCAGATGGTCCGCACCATCAAGTACTTCGAGAAGTTCGTTGCTTAATTTAGCTTTTAGCGAATAGCTCGTTGAGCGTCTAAAGAAGGGCGCGGCCTTATAGGGCTTACACCCTAGGGTCGCGCCCTTTTTATAGGAAATCGTCTGCCGTAATGGGAGGCAGACACGTACGAAAGGTAGAAGCAAACATGGCCTTTACCAAGAAGACCGTCCGCGACATCGATGTCGACGGCAAGCGCGTTCTCGTCCGCGTTGACTTCAACGTGCCTATCAAGGATGGCGTCGTTGGCGACACCACCCGCATCAAGGCTGCCCTGCCCACCATCAACTATCTCGTTGAGCACAACGCTCGCGTCATCCTCATGAGCCACCTCGGCCGTCCCGAGGGCACCGGCTTCCAGCCCGAGCTGTCCCTCGAGCCCGTCGCCAAGAAGCTCGCTGAGCTCTCTGGTCTCGACGTTGCCTTTGTCGCCGACACCTACGGCGAGAAGGCTGCTGAGGCTGTCGCCGCCGTCGAGCCGGGCAAGGTCCTCGTTCTCGAGAACGTCCGTTTTGACAAGCGTGAGAAGAAGAACGATCCCGAGATCGCTAAGAAGCTCGCTTCCTATGGTGACGTCTTCGTCCTCGATGCCTTCGGCACCGCTCACCGCGCCCAGGGTTCCGTCGTGGGCCCCGCCGCTTACCTGCCTGCCGTCGCCGGCTTCCTGCTCGAGAAGGAGGTCGACACGCTGACCGGCATCTTCGCCGAGCCCGAGCGCCCCTTCGTCGCCATCGTCGGCGGTTCCAAGGTTTCCTCCAAGATCGGCGTTCTCGATCACCTCATCGACTCCGCTGACACCCTGATCATCGGTGGCGGCATGGCCTACACCTTCTTCCTGGCTCAGGGCCTGACCGTCGGTCAGTCCCTCAAGGAAGAGGACTGGGTCGAGCGCGCCGGCGAGATGCTCAAGAAGGCCGAGGAGAAGGGCGTCAAGATTCTGCTCCCCATCGACAACCGCGTCGCCGATCACTTTGGCGAGGACGCTGTCCCCGAGGTTGTCGCTTCCGATGCTATCCCCGACGATCGTGAGGGCATGGACATCGGCCCCAAGACCGAGGAGCTCTACGCCGAGGCCGTCAAGGGCGCCAAGACCGTGTTCTGGAATGGCCCCATGGGCGTCTTCGAGTTCGACAACTTCGCTCACGGCACCCAGGCTATCGCCGAGGCTGTCGCCGAGGCCGACTGCACCTCGATCATCGGCGGTGGCGACTCTGTCGCAGCTGTCAACAAGTTCAACCTGGCCGACAAGATGAGCTGGATCTCCACCGGTGGTGGCGCTTCCATGGAGCTCGTCGAGGGTAAGGCCCTGCCCGGAGTGGAGGCGCTTCTCGATGCCTAATCGCACCCTTCTTATCGCTGGTAACTGGAAGATGAACAACGACGTCGCCGAGGCCGCCAAGCTCGCCGACGAGCTGGCTCAGGCTCTGCCCGAGGTTCCGGCTGGCGTCGAGGTGCTCGTGTGCCCTCCGACCATCGACATCACCACGGTTCATGACCGCATTCAGGCTGCCCCCATCGCCCTCGGTGCACAGAACGTGTACTGGGAGGCCAAGGGTGCCTTCACCGGTGAGTCCTCTTGCGACATGCTCAAGTCTGCTGGCTGCACCTACTGCATCATCGGTCACTCCGAGCGTCGTGATTACTTCCACGAGACCGACGAGGACCAGAACAAGAAGGCCAAGGCTCTCGTTGCCGCCGGTCTTGTTCCTGTCTTCTGCTGCGGCGAGTCCCTCGAGGTCCGCGAGGCCGGCACCTATGTCGAGCACGTCGTGAACCAGGTCAAGGCTGGTCTTGCTGGTCTTGAGATCACCTGCCCCAAGCAGGTCGTCGTCGCCTACGAGCCCATCTGGGCCATCGGCACCGGCATGACCGCTACCGCCGAGGACGCTCAGGAGGTCTGCGGCGCTATCCGTGAGACCCTCAAGGAGATGTTCGGCGAGGAGCTCGCTAACGGCATCCGCGTTCTCTATGGTGGCTCTGCTAAGCCCGGCAACATCGCCGAGCTCGTCGCCAAGCCCGACGTTGACGGCGCCCTCGTGGGCGGAGCTTCGCTCAAGGCTGCCGACTTCGCCTCTATGGTCGTCAAGGCAGGCGAGTAGGACATATGGCACAGCGTCATCTTCCTGCACTCCTGATCATCATGGACGGCTGCGGCCTGGCTCCGGCTGATGGCGAGAACGCCGTCGCCGCTGCCAAGACGCCCTTCCTTGATAGTCTGTACGAGAAGTATCCTCACACCACGCTCGGTGCTTCGGGCGAGGACGTGGGCCTTCCCGATGGCCAGATGGGTAACTCCGAGGTAGGCCACCTCAACATCGGTGCCGGCCGCATCGTGTTCCAGGAGCTTTCGCGCATCAACAACGCCATCAAGGACGGCTCCATCGCCAAGAACGAGGTCTTCGTCAAGGCTATGGACGACGTCAAGGCTGACGGCAAGACTCTCCACCTCATGGGCCTTATGAGCCCTGGCGGTGTTCATTCTCACATGAACCACGTCGAGGCTCTGGTCAAGATGGCTGCCGAGCATGGTGTCAAGACCGTTCGCGTCCACGCCTTCATGGATGGCCGCGACGTCGACCCGCAGTCCGGTGCCGGCTACATGAGCGAGTTCTGCGCCTTCCTGGCTAAGATCTCCGAGGAGACCGGTTGCGACGCTCGCGTTGCCACCGTCTCGGGCCGTTATTGGGCTATGGACCGCGATAATCGTTGGGAGCGCATCCAGCGCGCCTACGACGTCATGGTCAACGCGTCCGATGTTGATACCGACCCCGTTGCCGGTATCAAGGCCTACTACGAGAAGGATCCGCGCGGCGACGAGTTCGTCGAGCCCTTCGCTGCCCACAACGAGGGCATTCACGAGGGCGACGCGGCCATCTTCTTCAACTTCCGTCCCGACCGCGCTCGTCAGATGACCCGCGTGTTCACTGACAAGGAGTTCGACGGCTTTGAGCGCGAGCAGATCAAGCTTTCGCACTTTGTGACGATGACCGAGTACGATCCGACGTTTGACGTTGAGGTCGCCTTCCCCAAGACGTTCCCCGAGAACGTCCTGGCCGACGTTATCGCCGCCAATGGCCTGAAGCAGCTGCACACCGCCGAGACCGAGAAGTACGCCCACGTGACGTTCTTCCTCAACGGCGGCATCGAGGAGCCCAAGGAGGGCGAGGAGCGCGTGCTCGTCGCTTCCCCCAAGGTCGCTACCTACGATCTGCAGCCTGAGATGAGCGCTCCCGAGGTGACCGAGAAGCTTGTCGCTGCCATCAACGAAGATCGCGCTGATTTCTACATCGTGAACTTCGCGAACTGCGACATGGTTGGTCACACCGGTGTTTTCGACGCCGCCGTTAAGGCTGTGGAGGCTGTTGACGATGCCCTGTCTAAGGTTGTCCCGGCGATTCTCGCCAAGGGCGGCTTTGCGCTGATTACCGCCGACCACGGCAACGCCGATCACATGTTTGACGTTGCTTCCGACGGTTCCAAGCATCCGTTTACGGCTCACACCACCAACCGCGTGCCGTTCATCATCGTTGATGAGAAGGCCAAGCTCACTGGTATCGAGGACGGCCGTCTTTCCGATATCGCTCCGACCATGCTCACCATGGCTGGTATTGAGCCTTCCGCCGAGATGACGGGCCGCGTGCTCGCCACCGAGGCCTAGTAGAAAACAAATACCGTTTTCTAGTAAGGGGGTTGTCCACAACCGGACAACCCCCTTTTTGGTATTTCTGCCATTTCTAACCCGTCCCCAAATGGCAGGTGGGGGAGTGCTGAGGGTTGTGGTACAGTACTGGAGTTTGAACTGTTCTATTAAGGAGCTTATCTATGGGTCCGTTTCAGATTCTTCTGTTTGTCGTTTGGGCTGTTTCTGCCGTGGCGTTGACGATTCTCGTCCTGATGCATTCCGGTAAGGGCACCGGCGTTTCGGATATGATCGCTAGCTCGCTGTATAACTCCAGCTCTGCCACGGGCGTCATGGAGCAGAACCTCGATCGCCTGACGGTAATTATGGCCATTGTTTTTGCCGTGTGCGTCGTCCTGTGCATGTTCTTCTTCCCGCAGGGCATCGTCGGCTACTAAGCATCGGCGTATATACGCTTGCAATGGGTCTCGCAGGTGCGGGACCCTTTTTGTTTACATATTTGTAACAGAGTCAAAATATCCCCACATACTTCGCCCAACTAAAGAAATTCTCGACCGTTAACCGGAATTAGCCCCAAATCGTGCATAAAATGCGCTACTGTATTGCAAAACGTTGGTCTGTTGTGCATAACCAGCCATAGCGACGGACGGCGTTTTGATGGTTCGGATCGGATTGTCTCGACATATGTCCGACTGAACATTTCTTTGTCCTATCTCATAAGGAGGATGGCATGGCTGATTCTATGTTCCACCAGCCCGTTATGGGTCGTCGCGCCTTTGTCGGCGGCACCCTTGCTGCGAGCTCCATGGCTTTTCTTGCCGCATGCGGCAAGAAGGGCGGCGACGCTTCCGGTTCTGAGTCCGGTTCGACGCTGAACTTCTACATCAACAACCCGGTCTGCATCGACCCCTACAACGTTCAGGAAGATCAGGGTACTCAGGTCAACTACCAGCTGTTCGACGCTCTGACCTCTTATGACGCCGAGAAGGGCAAGATCGTCCCGCTGGCTTGCGAGTCCTTCGAGGCCAACGACGACGCCACCGAGTTCACCTTCAAGATCAAGAAGGCCAAGTTCCACAACGGTGACGACGTTACCTCCAAGTCCTTCAAGCTCGCTTGGGAGCGTCTGGTCAACACTAAGTCGGCCATCGCTACTGAGTACGGCCCTTCCGAGGTCTCCTATCACCTTTCCATGGTCGAGGGCTATGACGATCTGCTTGCCGGTAACGCTACCGAGCTCAGCGGTGTTACTTGCCCCGACGATGAGACCCTCGTCGTCAAGCTGTCTTCCGCTTACGCCGACTTCCCCTTCGTCGCCTCTCACCCGGCTCTGTCCCCGGTTCCCGAGTGCGCCGAGTCCGATGTTAAGAGCTTCTACCTTGCCCCGATCGGTAACGGCCCGTTCATGATGGACGGCAAGTGGGAGGATGGTCAGGAGATCAACCTCAAGAAGTTCGACGATTACTATGGCGACAAGGCCAAGATCGATGGCATCCACTTCCAGGTCATCAAGGACATGGAGACCGCCTACAAGGAGTTCCAGGCCGGTAACCTTGACATCTGCGACGTTCCCGTTGCTCAGATCGACGCCGCCAAGAAGGATCGCGGCGTGTCCAAGGACGGCTACACCATGGGTGACGGCGAGCGCATGCTGCTCGGTGCTGAGCCTTCCACCTACTATCTGACCTGCAACAACACGGCCGAGCCGTTCAACAATGCCGACCTGCGCAGGGGTATCTCCCTGGCCATCAACCGTGAGGCCATCTGCAAGACCATCTTCAAGGGTACCCGTACCCCCGCCGACGGCATTGTTCCTCCGGGCATCGATGGCTACAAGGAGGGCGCATGGGAGTTCTGCGCCTACGACGTCGACAAGGCTAACGAGTATCTCGACAAGGTTGCTCCCGCTGGCGCTAACGGCGATCGTGGCATTAACGTGACTCTTTCCTACAACCAGGACGGTGGTCACAAGGAGATTATGGAGTCCATCATCGGCGACCTCGCCAAGGTGGGCGTAACCGCTACTTCCGATACCCCCGAGTGGTCTGCCCTGCTCGAGCAGTATCAGAACTTTAACTATCAGTTCGGTCGTCTGGGTTGGATTGCCGACTACCCGATCATGGACAACTTCCTGTACCCGCTGTTCCACTCCGACTCCCTCGGTGGCGACAACCGCTCTGGTTACAACAACCCCGAGTTCGACGCCAAGGTCGACGAGGCCCGTACCACGGTTGACGACGAAGAGCGCGTCGCTAAGATGCAGGAGGCCGACGCAATGGTCGCTGCCGACTGCCCGGTCATCCCGGTGATGTTCTACACGCACACCATCGCCGGCTCCGATCGCATCAAGCACCTCTATGTCGATCCGCAGAAGCACGCCGAGCTGGGTACCGCTGAGCTCGCCTAAGAGTTTGCAGCTTCCGTGAGGGTCAAGTATTTACGTAGACCTCATGGGAAACATACAGTTCCCCCTAACCTGGGGTAAACTGGCTGATGGTAATTTTGGGATGCCGGTCTGGCGATCGGCATCCCATTTAGGTTAATCCCTAGATAGGGGAGTGGTATGGGTAAGTACATCGTTAAACGTGTGCTTCAGTTCATCCCGGTGTTTTTGGGCGTTACGCTGATTCTGTTCGCCCTCCAGAATATCGTGCCGGGAGATCCGATCAAGCTGATCGGTGGAGACAAGGCTCTGTCCCCCGAGGTGGAGCTTCAGCTTCGCGTCCGCTATCACCTGGTCCAGTCGGACGAGGACGGCAACGCGATCCTTGACGAGAACGGCGACCCCGTTCAAACGTCGCTCGTGGACCGTTACTTGTATTACATGAACGGCCTGCTTCATGGCGATCTGGGCAATTCGTACCAGCGCAAGCTGCCGGTTACGGAAATCTTTGCCCAGAAGTATCCGTATACGGTCAAACTTGCCGCGTGCGCCATCGTGCTCGAGGCAATCATGGGTATCGGTGCGGGTATCATTTCGGCTGTTAAGCGTTATTCCTTCTGGGATATTTTGGTAACGCTCACCACGTCGATTCTCGTTGCCGTCCCGGCTTTCTGGCTCGGTATGTTGCTGCAGCTGTTCTTTGGCGTCATTCTCAAGGACGCCACGGGCGGTGCATTCTCCATGCCGATCTCGGGTGCCGGCGGTTCCAGCTCTCAGTATCAGGATTGGATGCACTATGTGCTTCCGACCATTACGCTGGCTTCGGTTTCGACCGCTTATGCCGCCCGCATTATGCGCTCGCAGCTGCTTGACGTCATGAACCAGGATTACATCCGTACGGCAAAGGCCAAGGGTCTCTCCAATCGCGCGATCATTATCAAGCATGCGCTTAAGAATGCACTCATCCCCGTCGTTACCTATATTGGTGTCGACTTTGGCGGCATGCTTTCGGGCGCTATCCTGACCGAGACGGTCTTTAACTGGCCCGGTATCGGCTATGAGGTCTATCGCGCCATTAGCATGCGTGACTGGCCCATCGTTATGGGCGGCGTTACGCTCATCGTCGTCGTCGTCATGGTGATCAACCTGCTCGTCGACATTAGCTATGCATTCCTCGACCCGCGCATCCGCCTTGGCGGTCCGTCGGATAAGGCCTAAGGGAGGTACGTCTCATGCAGGAAACTGATTCTCAGTCTCAGGAGCAGGCTACCGCCACCAAGGCCGTATCTGCTCCCGCCAAGTCCCGCACGCTGTGGGGCGACGCTTTTAAGCGTCTTCGTAAGAACAAGCTCGCCGTTATCGGTGTCTGCTGGATCATCATCGTCGTTTTGGTTGCGCTGACTGCCGATCTGTGGGCTAAGCCCTGGCTCGGTTCGCCGACGGCTTCCGACTCGACCACCATGGCCCAGACGTCGCTGCTGGCTCCGTGTGCCGAGCACCCGTTTGGCACCGACGCCCTTGGTCGTGACATTCTCGTTCGTGTAATCTACGGTGCACGTGTTTCGCTTTCCGTCGGTATTATGGCCACTGCGATCTCCACGGTGATTGGTCTGGTCATGGGTGCTCTGGCCGGTTTCTACGGCGGCATCTGGGATACGATCATCATGCGCTGTGCGGATATCTTCCTGGCGTTCCCGTACGTGCTTTTCGTTGTCGCCATGATCGCCGTTATCGGCCGTGGTCTTCAGAACGTCTTTTTTGCCATCGGCATTCTCGGCTGGCCTTCGATTGCGCGCGTCTTCCGCTCTGCAATCTTGACGGTCAAGGAAAATGACTATGTTGACGCTGCGCGCGCGATGGGTGCATCTGATGCTCGTATCGTCGTGCGTCACATCTTCCCGAACTCCGTCGCCTCCATCGTGGTCTACGCAACCATGAACATTGGTGGCGCCATTCTGACCGAGTCCGCTCTGTCCTTCCTCGGCATGGGCGTTATTCCGCCTACGCCTTCGTGGGGCTCCATGATTCAGGACGGTCAGCAG